>USDH01000169.1 GCA_900553415.1 uncultured Collinsella sp.
GGTGCAGGTCGTGGATGCCGGTATCGAAGGCAGCCTGCTCGCCAGCCTCGCGCACGCGCTGCTGAACCAGGTCGGCGGCCTTGTGATACATCTCCTCGATACGGGCAGGGTGAATGCGGCCGTCGGCGATGAGGTTCTCGAGGGCGACACGGGCGGTCTCACGACGGACCGGGTCGAAGCTCGAAAGAACGACGGTCTCAGGCGTGTCGTCGATCACGAGGTTGACGCCGGAAACCTGCTCGAAGGTCCGGATGTTGCGACCCTCGCGACCGATGATACGGCCCTTGAGGTCATCAGAGGGAATGTGCACGGAGGTAACGGTGACCTCGGCTGTGTGGTCGGCAGCGCAGCGCTGAATCGCCAGAGACAGAATCTCCTGGGCGGTCTTGTGGCACTCGGCGCGAACCTGCTGCTCGGACTCGCGAATGATCGTGGCAGCCTCGTGGGTGACCTCGCCGCGAACCTTATTGAGGAGCTCCTTGTGGGCGTCCTCACGGGTCAGGTCGGCGATACGCTCGAGCTCGGAGGTCTGCTTTGCGCAGAGCTCCTCGAGCTCACGGGAGCGCTTCTCGACCTGACCGGCCTGGCTGGACAGCTGGTGCTCACGCTTGTCGAGAGCGTCGTTACGGCGATCGAGGGACTCCTCGCGCTGCATCACACGGTTCTCGAGCGTACGAATCTCGCTCTTACGCTGCTTGTCCTCGGCCTCGGCGGCCTGCTTGTTCTTGATGATCTCCTCTTTAGCCTCGAGCAGAGCCTCTTTTTTGAGGGTCTCGGCCTGACGCTTAGCATCACCGATCAGGGACTCAGCCTGTGCGTGTGCCGACTGGATCTTTTCGTCGGCCTCGTGAAGACTACCCTGCTTGGCGGTGCGCATGTAGGCAATGGCGGCGATGGCACCCAAAACGATGCCAACGAGCGCTGCGATGATAGGCATGCTCACTCCTTTTTATGGATTCGTTACACAACAAAGCGAACCGTCCTTACGAACGGCTCGCGACATTTGAGTAATATGGGCGCAGCTTATGCGGGTCGGATACAGATAAACATATAAACAAACTCATCACAGATGAGCACATATCACAAAGCAAATGACAGTGTTTATCGTACGTTGAACCACAACAACTGTCAAATAAATGGCCCCGGCACGGCGGCTAAAACACGGTGAACGGCAGGGCCACAAAACGCATACGCCTAAACCGCACATTCCTCACGTTCGGCATCGAGACGTGCCTTAACGGCATCGGCGGCGATGTGATACGAGAAGCCCTTGCCCATCAAAAACCGAACCAGTTTTTCGAATGCGCGCGTCTCTGGAACACGCCGCTTGGCGAGCAGGGCTGACGCACGCGCCAAATCGTCTTCGACGGCAAAATAATCCTCGGGATAACCGGGAATGTCATCGAGCACGACATGACGGCGCTTGAGCTCGGTCTCGATTTTGCGCTGTCCCCAACCGCGCCGCTTGCGCTCCTCGATAAAGTACGAGCAAAAGCGGCTCTCGTCTAAAAAACGATACTCGGTGGCGCGCTCGACGGCGAAATCGATCGCAGGCTGGTGAAAGCCGTAGCGAGCCAGCTTGTCACGGACCTCACCCGTCGCATGGTCGCGGCGCGATAACATCTCGGTCACCATGGTAAGTGCACATTTACGCTCAATGAGCTGCACCGCCTCACGGAAGTTGTCCCAATCACAGGGAAGATCGGGGCGGTTTTTGACATACAGCCGCGCGACCCGCACGGGAATCCAAATGGACCGCTCAAAACCGCCCTCAAGCTCACAATCGATATGTGCGCAAGGCTTTTTGGACGCATACCCGCTCGAGAACGAGGAGACCGCCTTCTTATCGGGAAAGACGACCGTGGCCTCGGTCACCGTATACGACATGAGCGTAACCGCTACTCGTCGTCATCATCGAGCATGGCGGAACCATCGATGGCGTAAAGCTCGTCAAACTCCTCAGGCGCAGGCTGATCGGTCAGCTCGACCTCGGACGGAGCATCGTCATCAAACTCAAGTCCACAGGCAAGGCGGACCTTATGCTCAATCTCGTCGGCACAATCGGGGTGTTCGCGCAGGAACGCCTTGGCGGCCTCGCGACCGTTGCCGAGCTTATCCTCGCCATAGGCAAACCAGGAGCCCATCTTCTTGCAAATGCCGCACTCGACAGCCATGTCCAGAATCGAGCCCTCCTTAGAGATGCCCGTACCGTACATGATGTCGAACTCAGCAGAACGGAACGGAGCTGCCACCTTGTTCTTAACGACCTTGGCGCGCACGCGGTTACCGATAACCTCGTCCTTAAGCTTAATGCTGTCGATGCGGCGAATGTCGATACGCACCGAAGAGAAGAACTTAAGGGCACGGCCGCCCGTCGTAGTCTCGGGGTTGCCGAACATGACCCCGATCTTCTCACGCAGCTGGTTAATGAAGATGCACGTCGTGTTGGACTTGGACAGCGAGCCGGCGAGCTTGCGGAGCGCCTGGCTCATCAGGCGAGCCTGAAGACCGACCGTAGTGTCGCCGATTTCTCCCTCGATCTCGGCACGCGGGGTCAGCGCGGCGACGGAGTCGACGACGATGGCATCGATGGCACCGGAACGCACAAGCATGTCAACGATTTCGAGCGCCTGCTCACCCGTATCGGGCTGGGAAATGAGCACCTCGTCGATATCCACGCCGATGCGTGCGGCATACGTGGGATCGAGCGCGTGCTCGGCATCGATAAATGCCACCACGCCACCCATTGCCTGGGCCTCGGCCAGGATCTCGAGCGAAAGCGTCGTCTTACCGGAGGACTCGGGACCGTAGATCTCGACGATTCGGCCGCGCGGCACACCGCCGATACCCAGTGCGGCATCGAGTGCCAGAGCGCCCGTAGGGATGGCCTCGACCTCGAGCTCGGGGCCACCGTCGCCGTACCTCATGATGGAACCCTGGCCGAATTTCTTCTCTATCTCGGCCTTGGTGGTGGCGATCATCTCATCGCGCTCTTTACCCGTCGTGCGAGCATGAACGGTACGTACGGGACCTGAATTCTTGGCCATGAAAAGCCCTCCTCTTAACAACCTGCATCGATAATAAACGAACGGCTGTTCGTGGTCAACCGTTCAGATAAATCATATGCAGCCGACCTTTCCAAAACCCAACCAAACGCCGACCAAACACTGACCAAATGCTTGACCACAAAGGACCAAATATGAACAAGGCAGGCAAAATTACGTCTACAACCAGCACAAACGCCAAATGAGCCTAAGGTCCCAATCTCCACAATTAAGGGGCCCGGAGGCCCCTTAAAACACGTCTATTCCATAGAGTTGAGCACAAGGGCAATGCGACCCAATGCCTCTGTGACCGCATGGGCACGAACACGCGAACGGTCGCCCTCATAGTGGCAGCGCACAGAGTCCACGACCGGCACGCCCCCATCGGCGGAACGATGCGCCCAGCCAATATAGAAAGTGCCCGCCGGATCGTCCTCAGTGCCACCGCCGGGGCCGGCATAACCCGTTGCGCTCACTGCAATATCGCTCTGGTACAGCTCCAGCGAACCCGACGCCATCTCGCGCGCGGTCTGATGCGACACCGCGGTATAGCGGTCGAGCGTCTCCTGATCAACACCCAAAACGCGATGCTTGATCTCATCGCAGTAGGTCACCGCACCGCCACGCAGCACCGCCGAGGCGCCCGGGATATCGGCAATCGTCGAGGCGATCATACCTGCTGTCA
>USDH01000170.1 GCA_900553415.1 uncultured Collinsella sp.
TATCGCGGAAATAGGTGTGTACGGCAGGGGTCTGTCTCACCACCTCCGCCAGATAGCGGGGGGAGTAAATGTTCACTTCGTTAGCCATAGTCTTTCTTCCTCCTTACTTCAAGTAGATGCCGAGGTTGCGCAGAGGAACCTCCACGTCCGCAGCGGTGGCGTTGGCGGGCAGCACCAGCGCGTCGGCGAAGAACTCGCCGGAGAGGTACACGATGCCGTCCTCACCCGATGCGACATCCTCCGCCAGAATGCCGTACAGGCCCGTGGTGGTCACGGTATAGGGGGCGCTGCTGCCGCTCACGCTGATGGCCGCCAGCTTGCCGTCGCTATTGAGAACCACGGGAGCGCCGCGCTTCAAGGCGGCGGATGCCTCCTTGACCGCCGTAACGATCTCCGCATTACCCGCGATCAGGTAATCCGGCTGGGTGGAAAAGGTCTTTTTTGCCAAATCCATACTCATGTTCTTTCTCCTCCTTTACTGCTTCTTGCCCATGGACTTGATCGCGTCCATGAACTCGTCCTGCTTGCCCACACCGCCGCCGGTGCCGCCGTCATTCTTCACGCCGCCCATGCCGCTCTTGTCGGCATCGGCCTTTGCTCCGTTGAGCCACGCGCTGCCGCTCTCCTTGGCAGCTTTCATCATGGCCACAGCGTACTCGCTGGCGCTCACCGGCTTTGTGAACTTGGCCTCATTCGTCAGCGCCTCGCTGCCGGACAGGGCCATGTCCTCGATGTCGTGGATGCGCTGGCGCTCGTCGCTCGTCGCTTTGTTCGCCGCCGCCTCCTCGATTTCCTTGACCAGTGCGGGATAGGCCCCGCGCAGGTCGTCCACGGTCTTGATCTCGTTTGCCATGTTCGTTACCTCCTTATGGCAGTTGTTATTTACAGAGCAGGAGGCGGGAGCTGCCTTGCTGCTTTGTACAAAGTTGGGTGCCTTGTCGAAAGGCAGGTGTGTGTTGACGCTGTTGACGAACAGCAGCCCGTCCCGGTTTTCGATCACCGTGCCGTCTGCCTCGTCCGTCAGCTCGTCGATAAAACCGTTTTCCTTGGCCTGTGCCGCCGTCCACCAGCTTGTCTCGTCCATCCATCCGGCCACCTCGTCCTTGTCTCTGCCCGTCTTTTTCACATACAGGCCCACGATGCTTTCCCGGATGGCGTTCATCGCCTCGATGTATTTCTGCAATTCCTCGGCGTTGTAGTAGCCGTGAGCGCCCATGCGCACCGGATGCACCATGTAGGTGCTGTCGTTGGCGGCGATCACCTTGCCGCAATGGCAGGCGACGACGGTTGCCGCGCTGGCGCACAGTCCGTCGATCTTCGCCGTCACCGCCGCCGGATGCTGTTCAAGCTGATTGCCGATGGCCTGCGCGCGCTCGAACCTGCGGGTATCGTGGCCATGGCGGGCGCCACGCTCGAGGTCGAGGGTCGTGTGGTGCACGAGGATTGCTTTGACGAGGATATTGTCGCGGAGCTCGCACGCCGCATTGCCGCGGCGGGCGGCGAGGCGTTGTTCGAGACGAACGATGCCACCTATTCACTTGAGCCAGTTGGCGTCGAACAGCCATTTCTGCTAGGCGCCAGTGTGGTGCATGGCGTTGATCAGATGCGTGTCGATGGCCGCTTGCGCGTAGGCAAGGTGTGCATTAACGCGTGCGACCTGGCTCGCGTAGCCAACGACGATGGCTTTATCGATCGCAACTTTGAGCTGTGCAATACCGGTGGCCAGAACCGCGAGCTGAGCCCCAAGGGCATCGACAAGGGCGTGGGCGTGGCGCGAGCGCTGGAATACCTGGGTCGCACCGGCAACGCGCGCACCTTTGGCTTTGGCGATTCGGGCAACGACCTGGGCATGCTCGCTGCCGTCGAGACGGCCGTGGCCATGGGCAACGCCATGCCCGAGGTCAAGGCGGTCGCCGACTACGTGACCGACGACGTCGCGCGCGATGGCACCGTCACAGCGATGCAGCATTTCGGTCTCATCTAATGAATCCCGCGTTCTGACGTTTGCTCAAACTGCGACTCTTTGCGTTTGCATGCTCAATCGATTTATCAATCCAAACACTGAGGTGTTTATACCGTTCGCCGAGAAGATAAAAAACCGCAGCTCACGCCTTGATAAACGTAGGTAAAGTGTTTAGCAGTTTATCGGCCGTATGCTAACGAAAGGAATCAGGCAGATGGCAATCAAGGTGTTCGCTGACGGTGCAAACCTCGAGGGCATGCTCGACATGTACGAGAACGGCAACGTTCAGGGTTTCACGACCAACCCGTCCCTTATGAAGAAGGGCGGCGTGACGGATTACCGCGCGTTTGCCAAGGAGGTCCTGGCTCACATCACCGACGTATCCGTGTCGTTTGAGGTCTTTGCTGACGACGTCGAGACCATGGAGGTCGAGGCCCGCGAGATCGCTACCTGGGCCGACAACGTCTACGTCAAGATCCCGTGCGTGACCACCAAGGGCGAGTCCACCGCCGAGCTGGTGCGCAAGCTTTCCGCCGACGGCATCAAGGTCAACGTCACCACCATCTTTACGCCTACGCAGGTCGATGAGATGGTCGAGGCCGTTGACGCCGAGACGCCGTCCATCATCTCGCTTTTTGCCGGCCGTATCGCCGATACGGGTGTCGATCCCATTCCGTTTATGACGGAATCGGTCAAGAAGGCCGCCGCCAAGCCCAACTGCGAGGTCCTGTGGGCGTCCACGCGCGAGCTTATCAACATTTACCAGGCGCAGGCCTGCGGCTGCCAGATCATCACGGTGCCCAACAGTATCCTGGCCAAGCGCAAGAACATCGGTCGCGACCCGTACGAGGTCTCGCTCGACACCGTGCGCGGCTTTGCCAAGGATATCGCCTCGCTCGGCTTCCATATCCTGCCGTAACGCGAACGCTGACTACGCCGCGGACTGCTCGCCCCGGCCTTTCCTTTCCCTATCGCTCACGCGCTTCGCGGGGGTCGCGCTAGGCAAAGAAAAGGCCGGGGCTGCCGACGCGAACCCGTCGGTAGGCCCTGAGCTGAATCGCTACCTTTATTCCGATGGGGGTTGACAGTGCTACCCCGCCAACTGTCTCGGGCAGTAATGGGGCTGGGCTCGGATGGCAACGGCGCGTGCCACTGGCGGCTTCGTTCGCCGGATGACGATTCGTGTTACGCGTCCGGCGTCACCTCGGACGACGGCGTGGGCTCCGACGGCATCGCGTGGACAACGCGGTTCCGCATCATGGATCAACCTGTAATCTAATGATCTTTTAATCCATATCTATCAAGTATCGAAAACGATCCGGCCCCGAGTTGGCAGTCATCGCCAAGGCAAAGGGCCCTGCCGGCTATGTGTTCGGGGCGACGCGCAAGTCGCCCAAGACCCTTCGATTATCCTTTGTTCCGCGCATGCAAGATCTCATACTTGACGTGGTTGAACAGCTCTACCGGGCAAACGAGGTCCTTGCGGTTCGTGCCCATAAGTGTCCCACCAACAAAAATCGAGATATTCGGCCTCAGGGTGCCGTCAAGATTGCCAATATGGCTGAAAAACGTCCCGTACCGCACCTCTGCGGGTGTAGATATGGGACGTTTGTGGAATATCTGATGCCTATTTGCTGAGCTTGCACTTTGAAGAGGTGTTATCGCGGCCCAGCGAGGCCGAATATCTCAAAAATTGCAGGTGAGATTAGCGGAAACGGCGTCTCGCACTTCGGGATATCGCCAAATCGCTTTAGAAGGAGAGGCG
>USDH01000171.1 GCA_900553415.1 uncultured Collinsella sp.
TCGATGCCACGGTTGCCGAAGCCCGGGGCCACGAGGATACCGGACATCCTGCCCAGCTTCTCGGCCACATTCTCAGCGGTGATCTTCTCCGAATTGACATAGCGCAGCTTGACCTTGCAGTCGTTCACGGCGCCTGCGTGGATGAACGATTCGCAGATCGACTTGTAAGCGTCGGGCAATTCGGTATATTTGCCGACCAGCGCGATCTCGATCTTCTTGGCAGGGTGCTTCACCTTCTCCACGAAGGCCGTCCACGCCGCCATGTCGGGTTCCTTCTCGGCCGGCAGGTTCAGTTTGTCGAGCACCACCTCGTCGAGGTGCTGTTCGTGCATCTTCAGCGGCACTTCGTAGATCGTCGGTACGTCGATCGACTCCATCACGGCGTTGGCGTCGACATTGCAGAACAACGCCACTTTGCGGCGCAGGTTGGTCGACAGCGGATGCTCCGTGCGCAGCACGAGGATGTCGGGCTGCAACCCGTTTTCGAGCAGGGCCTTGACCGAATGCTGCGTGGGCTTGGTCTTGACCTCGTGGGCGGCGGCGATATAGGGAACGAGCGACACGTGGATGTAGCAGACGTTCTCGGGGCCGGCCTCCTTGCGGTACTGACGAATGGCCTCGACAAACGGTTGGGACTCGATGTCGCCGATCGTGCCGCCCAGCTCGGTGATGACTACATCGGAGCCGGTCTGCTCCTCGATGCGGCGGAACTTATCCTTAATGGCATTGGTGACGTGAGGAATCACCTGCACGGTACCGCCCAAAAAGTCGCCGCGACGCTCGCGGGCGATGAGGCTTTTGTAGATGGCACCGGTCGTAAAGTTGGAATCGCGGGTCAGGTTCTCATCAATAAAGCGCTCGTAATGACCCAGGTCCAGGTCGGACTCGTAACCATCCTCGGTTACAAAGACCTCACCATGCTGGAACGGGCTCATGGTACCGGGGTCGACGTTCAGATACGGGTCGGCCTTCTGCATCGTTACTTTGTAGCCACGCGACTTGAGCAGACGGCCCAGCGAGGCCGCGGTGATACCCTTGCCCAGGGACGAAACCACGCCACCGGTTACGAACACATGCTTGGTCATATTGAGTTACCTGCGCTTCCCGTAGAAGTTGTTTATCCACATCTTACGGGTCTTCATTGTAATACTCGCGCCGCGGACCGTCCGCAATTTTTCTCGCGTGCGATTGCATTTCTCGATCTTGAAACAAAACGCCGCCCGGTTTCCCAGGCGGCGTCGCTATGGCAAGGGTTACATGCTGCTATCGATCAGCAACCTCGTCCTCAAGCATTTCTTGAACGAGCATGCCGGTACGGACGCCCTCAAGATACCACTCACCACGTTCGGTGAGGCAAATGCCATTTGCAAGCTGACCGCCGTCGTCGCTATAACGCGAGACGACATCAATCATACCTTCGGAATCCAAGCGATCGATTGCGGCGCGGGCACGATACGGCGAAACCCCCACGCGCTCGGCAAGCGTTTTGCGCGAGAAACCATACGGCCCGCCATTGTCTTCGGTTTGCTGGTCGATCTCCATCAACACCAGCACCTCGACACGCTTCATATCGTTGACACTCGCACGACCCTTGCCCGCCATAGCAGCCTCCTCAAACCGAGCACGAGCATCTAACGCGCCGTGCGCGACCGACACACCTCACGATGGCAGGTAATATCCATCATGCGGCATCCCGCTAAGGATGAAACAGTTACGGTTATTGTATACCGCTCAAATTGTTTCTAGGCAGGTAAACAGCTATTTTTCGCCGAAATAGACGCTTTATTGATCAAAAAGCCGTACCGGGCGCTAACCCGATACGGCCAAAATGCAATGCATTTACCGCGGTGCTTCAAACTTAGCGATGGAAGAAACCGCGGCGCTCAAACTTGGGCTCGCAGCACACGTTGATGCCCAACTTGCGCAGTACCGTCTCGTCCGTCGGCGAGATAATCACGCTAAAGAAGGCATCGCAACCGCGCAGCTGCTCCAGGCCCGAAAGGACGCGAGCGGCCGTCTCACTCGTGGCCGAGGTGATCGACAGCGCCATAAGCGTCTCGTCGGTGTGGAGGCGCGGGTTTTTGCTGCCCAGGAAATGCGTCTTGAGCTTGCTGATGGGCTCGATCGCCTCATCGCTAATGACCTCGAGCTCAAGGTCGACGCCCGAGACATGCTTGAGGGCGTTCATAATGAGCGAACTTGCGGCGCCCAGGCGCGTGGAGGTCTTACCGGTCACCACGGAGCCATCGGGCATGACCATGGCACCCACGGGACCACCCGTCAGCTGCTCCCTGGTGAGGGCCGCCGAGCGCGCCGGTGAGTAGTTCTTATCGATGCCGGCTTTCTTCATAATAATCTTGAGACGGTCGACTTGCTCATCGCCCACGCCGGTACGGCGCACATTTTCGACCGCGGTAAAGTAGCGGCGGACGATCTCCATCTTGGAAGCGTCGCGGCAGGCATCGTCATCGGTGATGGCAAAACCGACCATATTGACGCCCATGTCCGTAGGGCTCTGGTAGGGGCTCTTGCCCAGGATCTTTTCCATCAGGGCACGGACTACCGGGAAGGCCTCGACGTCGCGGTTGTAGTTGACCGTGGTCTTGTTGTAGGCCTCCAGGTGGAAGGAGTCGATGATGTTGGCGTCATCGAGGTCTGCCGTGGCGGCCTCGTAGGCAATATTGACCGGATGCGTAAGGGGCAGATTCCAAACCGGGAAGGTCTCGAATTTGGCATAGCCGGCGGCCGTGCCATGCTTGTGCTCGTGATAGAGCTGAGACAGGCAAGTGGCGAGCTTGCCCGAGCCAGGGCCGGGCGCCGTCACGACAACGAGCGGTCGGGTGGTCTCGACAAACTCGTTCTTGCCATAGCCGTCGTCGGACACAATCAGATCGACATCGTGCGGATACCCCTCGATGGGATAGTGCAGCTTGGCGGGAATACCGAGCGCGTTCAGGCGGTTGCGGAACACATCGGCAGCGGGCTGTCCAGCGTACTGGGTGATGACCACGGCCGCGACAGCAAAGCCGTTGCCGCGGAACAGGTCAACCAGGCGCAGCACATCCTCGTCATAGGTAATGCCAAGGTCACCACGAGCCTTGTTTTTCTCGATATGGTTCGCGTTGATCGCGATGATAACCTCGACATCGTCGGCGATGCTCTTGAGCATGCGGAACTTGCTGTCCGGCTCAAAACCCGGTAGCACGCGGCTGGCATGATAGTCATCGAACAGCTTGCCGCCAAACTCCAAATACAGCTTGCCGCCAAACTGCGAGATGCGCTCCTTAATGTGAGCAGCCTGCAGCTCGATATACTTCGCGTTGTCGAAACCCTGGCGCATGTATGGCTCCCGTCCCGTTTCGTAAATTAAGTTCCTACGCGATTATAACGGAGCCTGCCCTCCCCGATGCCCAGGCCATCAACAGGCACCAACCAAACACGCCATCGATAAGTTGCGGTGAAATAGTTCCTGTTTAACCCCTCAAGACGGCCAAACGCGAACTATTCCACCGCAACTTCCCCTTTTTGGTTCAAACAAACCTGGCCTTTGTATCAATAATGGAAACGTCGCAGGTGGAGCATAAGTCAGCGAAAGCCCACCAGAGCGAGCAAGGTGACGTGAAAGAGGAGGGCATAGGCCTTTTGGCCATGCCCGACGATTGAACGTCAGATTGCTCGCTCTGGCGGGCTTGCAGCGTCG
>USDH01000172.1 GCA_900553415.1 uncultured Collinsella sp.
CGGCGGACACGTGACCGGTGTGGAGCCGAGCTTTTTTATCGAGGCCGAGTTTCAGCACGATGGTATCGACGACCTGATCGTGACGAGTGATATGGCCGAGCGTAAGGCCAAGATGATCGAGCTCGGCGATGCGTTCATCGCCTTTCCGGGCGGTACGGGCACGCTCGAGGAGATTGCCGAGGTCATGTCGGCCGTGTCGCTGGGCCATCTGAGCGCGCCGTGCATCCTGTACAACTTGGACGGTTACTACAACGACCTTAGGTCGCTGCTCGGGCACATGATCGACAAGGGCCTATCGAGCCCGCAGCGCCAGGCCGGCATCTACTTTGCCGACGACCTGCACCAAATCGCATCGATTATCGGCAGCTAAGCCTTGGGCCCGTCGCGTGTGCGGCACCCAACGGCGCTGTTCGCGGCGTAGATGGTTGGCCCGTCCGCGCTGTGCCCGTCCTACAATAAAACGTATCTTTGCCGATTCTGACCACGGGAGGTCCCGATGGATAACCTTGCAAAA
This sequence comes from uncultured Collinsella sp., assembly GCA_900553415.1. GTDB lineage: Bacteria > Actinomycetota > Coriobacteriia > Coriobacteriales > Coriobacteriaceae > Collinsella. Next base: position 515 of record USDH01000172.1, read on the forward strand.
CCCAAAAACCGTGCGCTGTTCTTAGTGAGCGTGGCCGTGACCGGTGCGTTTGCAGGCGCTGCGGTCTGGCTGTTCTTCTTTGCGATGGAGCACGGTATCGACTATCTATGGACCGAGATCCCGCATATGCTGGGCGTCGCTTCGCCCGAGCTCGCAAGCGGCCCGTTTGGCTTTCTGCCGTACCCGTTTTTCGTCTGCCTCCTGGGCGGCCTGCTGATCGGTCTGTACGAAAAGATGACGGGCACCAAGACCGACGACCTTAACCAGGTGATGGCCAAGGTTAAACAGGACGGTTGCTACCCGTACGACAACCTGGGCAAGCTTTCGCTTGCGGCATTGCTGCCGCTGCTGTTTGGCGGAAGTATTGGACCGGAGGCCGGCCTGACCGGAGTTATCGCGGGTCTGTGCAGCTGGGTCGGCGACCGCATGCGTCGCTTTGGCGTCGAGTTTAGGCAGCTCACGCTGCTGGGCACCCAGGCCGCCCTGACGGCGCTCTTCACCGCGCCCGTCTTTGGCTTTGTGGCGCCGCTCGCCGGTAGCGCTGACGGCCAGGGCGCCGACGACGATGGAGACTCCGAATCCGACGAGATCACCATCAAACTGCCCAAGGCGCAAAAGACCGTGGTCTACGGCATCGCGATTGCCGGCGGCCTGGGCACCTATCTACTGCTCGGCCAACTCATGGGCGGCGGTATGGGTATGCCGAGGTTCGAGGCTGCCCGGGTGGGCAACCTTGAGCTTGCCTGGCTTATTCCCCTGGCACTCATCGGTACGGTCTGCGGCTGGCTGTACTTTGTCTCGGAGCACGCGAGCGAGGCGTTGGCCCACGCCATAGGGGAGCGCCCTGTCGTCAAGGCCATGCTGGCCGGTCTGGCGCTCGCCATCTGTGGCACGGTCCTGCCCTACACCATGTTTGCCGGCGAGACCCAAGCCGACGTGCTCATGGAGACCTATCTGACCATTCCCGCCGGCGTGCTTATCGCGACCGGTCTTGTTAAGGCCATGCTGACGCCCGCCCTCATCAACCTTGGTTGGCGTGGCGGCCACTTCTTCCCGGTTATCTTCTCGGGTGTGAGCCTGGGCTATGGCCTTGCCATCCTCACCGGCGCCGATCCGGTCTTTTGCGTCGCCGTCTGCACGGCCTCGACGATGGGCGCCGTTATGCGTCAGCCGGTCATGGTTGTGGGCTTGCTGCTCATGTGCTTCCCACTCAAGGGCATCGTCTGCATGATCATCGCCGCCGTCATCGCGGTGGGCATTCCGCTGCCCAAGCCGCTGCGCAAGTAGCACGGTAGCGCGCGGGCAATACAAACATCTCAAGCCCGGTGTGGGCGCTGTGTCACGGATTTGCGGGTGGACTGAATCTCGCCTGGCACCGACGCTACTTCCAAATCGCGAGCGGGGCGGTGCCCAGCACGATGAGGAAAAGGCCGATGGCGCTTCGATGCGACAGCTTTTCGTTGAAGGCCAGTCGTGCGAACAGCACCGATACGACAATCGATAGTTTGTCGATTTGCACAACGACGCTCACCTGGCCTGCAGCGATGGCGTAGTAGTACAGCAGCCACGACGCGCCGGTCGCAATGCCCGATGCCGCAAGAAATGCGAGTTCGCGCGGGTCAATGCGCGCGACCTGCTCCAGCTTTCCCTTGACAGCCACGATTGCCCATGCCATAACAAGTACCACACAGGTGCGGATTGCCGTGGCCAGGTTTGACTCGACACCTTCGATGCCGATCTTGGCGAGGACGGAGGTGAGTGCCGCGAACACGGCGGCGCCGAGGGCGTAAGCGAGCCAGGCTCGGTCTTGCTTTTGCTCTGCGCCGACGGACTGCTTTTTCTCGATCATCAAAAACGTGCCGAGCGTGATAACTGCGGTTCCCACGAGCTTGACCGCCAGGTTGCCTGTCTCACCAAAAAGCACTATGGCGATCAGCACGGCGAGCACGGTGCTCATCTTGTCGACGGGTACAACCTTGTTGACGTCTCCGATGCTGAGCGCCTTAAAGTAACAGATCCACGAGGCGCCGGTGGCGAGTCCCGAGAGGGTGAGGAATAGCCAGGCTTTGGCGGGAATGGCGCCGATTGCTCCGATGGATCCAGAAATGCCCGCCATTGCCCAGGCAAATACGAGCACCACGCAAGTACGGATGGCGGTTGCAACGTCGGAGTCGGTGTGTCTGATGCCGCATTTGGCCAAAATGGATGTGATGCCGGCAAAGAAAGCTGATGCAAATGCTGCTGTAACCCACGACACGGGTTGAGCGCCTCCTCATAAAAGACCGCGCCAGATCTGCGGCGCATGCCCGATGATACCGCGCTTGCCTACAGGTCGCGTGCTCGATAGACCTTGGTACTGATGGCGCAACTCAGTGCAAAGAGCACGAGGGCCAGTACGGCAATTCCTGCGCACAGGCAGCCGAGGACGGCGGGATCGGGGTTTGCCCCAGTAATCGACATGAGCCAGTTGCTGATGGGGTTGGAGGAGCTCAGCGTGGCCATGGCAAGGCATCCGAGCAGGGCAAACAGGCCGACGGAAAAGCGCAGCGCCTCCATGTGTCCAAATCGGAAGAACAGCGGCTGTGCCAAAAACACCATCATGAGGGAGATGAGCATCGATGCGGCGGAGGCTATCGTGGTCTCAAAGACGATCTGTCCCGTCGAGGGCATGCCCATGTGATCGAAGAACGGAAAGGTGATGATGCTCAAAAGCGCGGCGGCGCAGGTCATAACGGCCGAGAAGGCAATGATGCTCAGGTAGCGTGCACAGATGATGTCTTTGCGCGAGATGGGCAGCGTCGCCCGATAACGCTCCCATCCGTTTTGATTGTCGAAGCCGGCCAGCGAACTCATGACCATGATGGGCGACATGGCACTGACCGCGCAGGCGCCGGCGCTCATACCGGAATCGCCATCCGATGCGTTGGCGAGGGTCAGTACGACGAAGATGAACAGGCCGACGCCCGCGATGCTCGGGGCGAGCGTGCGAACGATGGCGAGCTCGGACATAAAGGCGCGTTTCATTTCGAAGCCCCTTTCAGCATGAGGCGAAGATAGTCATCAATGGTTGCCCGATCGCAGGGAATCTCTGGAAAGGCCTCGAGCGTTTCGCGACGGTCGGGCACGAGCACGTCCACGCTGTAGGCGTGGTGGGCGGCGCGGG
>USDH01000173.1 GCA_900553415.1 uncultured Collinsella sp.
GCATTCCGCGCCAAGACCCCCGATATCCCCGCCGTTAACGCTACGGGCTCTGGCGACTCCACTATCGCGGGCTTCGCGCACGCCATCGCAGCCGGCGCGGATGACGAGACGGTGCTGCGTACCGCCAACACCTGCGGCAAGCTCAATGCCATGGATCCCATGACCGGCCATCTGGTCATGGACCGTTGGGACGAGGTCTACAACGGCGTTGTCGTGACCGAGCTGTAAGAGCTTGTGCCGCGGCCCCGGTATCGGTTGCTTGCCTGTGGTTAGAGCCGATGACAAGTGCGGTAGCATTATGCCGGGGCGCGACGCCGAGTTTGTCGTGTTCAATCCCGACCTTACCCTGGTCGAGGCGTATGTGGGTGGCAACAGCGTCGGTAACGCGTTTGCCGAGTAGCCGCCAAAGAAGCGATCCGAGAGGGGATTTAGATGATTTACGGTGCACTGGGCGATATCGAGGAATACCGCGGAATGCTCAAGGGCCTCGACGTGCTGATTGACTGGCTCGAGGAGATCGAGGTCGGCAGCCATCCGATTCTGGGCGACAAGGTCTATGCGAACGTCATGGCTCCCACGACGCGTCCCGAGGCCGAGGCTCACTACGAGACGCATCAGCGCTATCACGACTTGCAGATTGACGTCGAGGGTCGTGAGGCCTTTAAGGTTGCCACGGGCAGCCTGACGCTGGTCCAGGAGTTTGACGAGAAGGACGACTACGATCTGGTCGATTCCGACGCTTCGATCGCCGGCGATCTTGCCGACGACAAGTTTGCGCTGTTCGTTGCCGGCGAGCCTCACATGCCCACGCTCGAGTTCCCGGGCGATGGCGCACAGCCGGTCAAGAAGATCTGCTTTAAGCTGCTTGCAGATGCTTACTGGGAGGAGTAGCGAGCCGCTCGGCTGAGCTGTTCGTCTGATGGCGTGATTTCCCTATAGAAATCACGCTAGGACCCCGCCAAATGCGTTTTCCCTAGGGGATCACGTTTGGCGGGGTTTCTGTTTTTGAGTAGAAAGCGGTCAACGTGGCGATGCTTGGATTGGCGCACACGCACTCAAAATCGGCAACAAAAAAGCCGCCCGAAGGCGGCTATCTTGTGCAATGGAGCCAGCGACCGGGCTCGAACCGGTGACCCCCGCTTTACGAGAGCGGTGCTCTACCAACTGAGCTACGCTGGCGGCCATGTGATGACGCAACTGAGGCGTCAACGGCTGTCTATGATACGGGACATCGCAAATCCGCGCAAGTGTTCTGACGGCTTTTCTCACTTTAAATGCACTAATATTAGAGGCGTGATGTCTGCAGTGCCCATTTGGTACTTGACCTGCTGTTGAGTTGGTGGCCGACGTCCCGCTCGTATGGGTCTCAAACAGAATGGGGCAGCGATGGCTCAACCCAGGATTCTTCTTACACGCATCGATGATCGGTTTATTTACGGGCAAGACGTTGAGCTGTGGAACGAAGCCGTGGGTTCCAATCTTGTCTTAATCGTCAACGATGAGATCGCGGCGGATTCGCGCCAATGGGCACCCATGAGGGTGGCGGCGCCAGAAGGCGTTTGGACGCGGTTTTTCTCGGTGCAAAGGACCATCGACATCATTCATACCGCAACGCCGCGTCAATGGATTCTGATCATGGTGGCCTCGCCTGCCGATGCACTCGCGCTGGTTAAGGGTGGTGTGCCAATAACCAAGATCAGCATTGGCCATATGCAGGCAGGGGAGGGCAAGCGCCCCATAACACCCGCGGTTGCCATAGACGATGCAGATACCGCCGCCTTTAAAGAGCTGCAAGCGCTCGGCATAGAACTAGAAATCCGCTACCTCCCCAGCTCCGACCCCGATCCCATTGAGAACCTGCTTGCGTGATCCCTTGGGGACGGAGGAAAACAGATCATTTTGCCCTTGCGAGGGACGCGCGCGATGTCGTCTGTCAAAAACTATGCCCATTTACTACGTTTGATCGGCTATCGCCGAGCATGTCGAATTTGAGAAAAACAAAACCGCAGGTAGACGGCTCACGAATTTAACAAAAACCGGTGCATGGTCGAGCATCCCGGGCTAAACGTAGTAAATGGGCATAGTTTTGATATGTCACTCATACAGTCACAGAAAAAACGAGCCTAAAAGATGAAAAAGCGCCCGCTGGCGGTGGTGCCCGCGGGCGCTGCTGTGCGATATGTTGCGTTATGGGCTTAGTGCCTCATAAAGTGGTATTCGATCACATTACTGTAGGGGTGACCCGGGCCCACGATGCCCTGCGGGAACAGCGGCTGGTGCGGCGTGTCGGGGTACATCTCGGCCTCGAGGGCAAAGCCGGCGCCCCAGCCATAGTTGGCATCGTCCTTGGCGTGCTCGTCGCCCAGCCAGTTGCCGGTGTAGAGCTGCACGCCCGGGGCGGTGGTGTAGTAGTCCAGCTCGCGACCGGTCCACATCTCCTCGACGTGCATCGCGCGGCGCAGATTACGGCCGTACTGATAGCCATCGACGCACAAGCAGTGGTCGTAGCCACGGGCCTGCTTAATCTGCGGATCGTCAGCCTCCATGCCAGGCGCGACGGGGCGCAGCTCGCGGAAGTCAAACGGCGTGCCCTCGACTGGAGCAATCTCGCCGGTGGGGATATTCTGCTCGTTAATGGGCAAGTAGTGGGCAGCGTTAGCAACAAAGAAGTGCTCACAGTCCATGCCGGCGTTATGGCCGGCAAGGTTAAAGTACGTGTGGTTGGTCATGGACACATAGGTGGCGCGGTCGCTCTCGCAGCCGTATTCGATACGAAAGCAGCCGGTGCGCGTCACGGTAAACACGGCCGTAAAGGTGCGGTTGCCGGGAAGACCCAGCTCACCGTCCTCAAGCGAGGTGGTCATGCGCACGGCGTTGTGAGTCTCGTCGAGCTCAACATCCCACACGCGCTTGTGCAGACCATGCTCAAGGTCGCTGTGCAGGTTGTTGGCGCCTTCGTTGGCGGGCATATGCCAGTCCGTGCCGGCGATGGTGATCGTGGCACCTGCAGTGCGGTTGGCTACAGGTCCGATGGTCGCGCCAAAGCAGGCGGGGTTGTCAAAGTAATCCTCGAGCTTATCGAAGCCCAGCACCACATCGCGCACGTTGCCGGCAATGTCGGGCACATCGATACCAAGCACCGTGGCGCCATAGTCCATAATGCGAACGCAGATCTCGGGCCCGTTGAGGGTGTAACGATGAACGGGGGTACCGCACGGCGCGGTGCCGAAAAGCTCGGAAGTGATCATTTGGTTCCTAACATCGAGGTATTTCGGACAAACTGTAGCGCGAACAGGCAAGATTATCACTACACCCCACTAAAGCAGATGGTATTTTTCTCAAAAAAGTGATGATTGGAGCTGTGCGGGCGTTCATTTTTGACGCGCACGAGTCTGATACAATTTGTTCGTTACTGTTTGAATGATATGCGCGCAAAGAACAGCGAGGATTCATCGTGATTAAGGCAGAGCGACAGGATAGGGTTCGTCAGCTGCTCGAGGAGCAGGGCACGGTCTCGGTCAAGGAGATTTCGGATGCGCTGGACGTCTCGGATATGACGATTCGCCGCGACCTCGAAGAACTTGCGAGCCTGGGCGAGATCGAGCGCGTGCACGGCGGAGCCCGCAGTGCGCAGGGCCGTCCCCACGCTATGTTGCGCCATGAGTATTCGCACA
>USDH01000174.1 GCA_900553415.1 uncultured Collinsella sp.
GCTGATCTCGCGCACGATGTCGGGCGTGATGCCGGCGTCGAGGCGCTCGAATCCCTCCTCGCCATAGGTGAAGTCGTAGAGGCTGCGGTCGATGTCCGCGACCTCGGTGCGGTTCTTGGTCATTGCGTCGCCCCTTTACGCCTGCTGCTCGGCAGCGGCGGCCTCGGCCTGGGCGCGCTGCTCGGCGGCCTCGCGCTCGAAGGTCTCAAAGCCGTTCTTGTCGATCCAGGGGATGAGCGAGGCGTCGTCCTCGCGCACGATGTGGCCCTTGACCATAACGTGGACGCGGTCGACATCCAGGTGCTCCAAAATGCGCGTGTTGTGCGTGATGATGAGCATGGAGCCGTCGCAGCTCTTGCGATACGCGTCCATGCCGTGGCTGACGGTGGACAGGGCGTCGACGTCCAGGCCGGAGTCGGTTTCGTCCAGGATGGCGAGCTTGGGCTGCAGCAGCAGGAGCTGGAGCATCTCGACCTTCTTTTTCTCGCCGCCCGAGAAACCTACGCCCAGCTCGCGGTTGAGGTAGGCGGTATCCATGTTGAGCTCGGCCGCGAGCTCCTTGACGCGACGGCGGAATTCCTTGCCCTTCATCTCCAGGCCGGGGCGGCCGGCGATGCTGGCGCGCAAAAAGCTCGACAGCGGCACGCCTGGGATCTCGACCGGGGCCTGGAAGCTCAGGAACAGGCCGGCGCGCGAGCGCTTGTCGGTGGTGAGCTCGGTGATGTCCTGGCCGTCAAAGACGATGCGGCCGTCGTTGACCGTGTAAACGGGGTCGCCCATGACCAGGTGGCCGAGGGTGGACTTGCCGGCGCCGTTGGGTCCCATCAGCACGTGGGTCTCGCCGGCGGCGACGTTAAGGTTGACGTTGTGGAGGATGGTCTTCTCGTCCACGGAGGCGGTCAGACCTTCGATGGAAAGCAGCGGATTTGCGCTCATGCTGTCCCTCTCTGTATATGGTGTACTCATAGGTGTACTAAACCCTAGGAATCTTCTCGGAATAAAGTTACTATGGGTTCGGCGTTAGTCAAGGGAAAACCCGACTAATCCACTCGACTTTTCAAATTCTGGGACAAAATAACCTGTTGTGTTTGTCCCACTTACTTAAGATTTGGGACAAACAAACCTGGTTATGTTGTCCCAGATGCGATGGGAGGGTAGGTATGCTCATTTCTTCTAAGGGCCGCTATGCCCTCCGGTTAATGATCTATATCGCGGCGCTGGGTGACGCCGAGGGCAAGATTGCTTTGCGCGAGGTTGCCGACCGTGAACATATCTCGCAAAAGTATTTGGAGCAGCTGGTTCGTCCGCTTATGAAGGCGGGCCTGCTTAAGAGCGTGCGCGGCAAAGGCGGTGGCTACATGATGGCCAAGGACCCCGCCGAGGTGCGTGCTGGCGACATCCTGCGCGCTGTCGAGGGCAGCACGGCGCCCGTGGCGTGCGACGGCATCGACAATAGCTGTACCCGTAGCGATTTGTGCTCGACCGTCAAGTTCTGGCGCGGGCTGGACGACGTGATTGAAAAGTACGTTGACGGCGTGACGTTGGCCGACCTGGCCGCCGTCCCCGAGATCAACTTTGACATTAAGCTGTAGGTTGAGCTCAATTCCTTAAGATTTCGCGGAGGGTTGTTGCCGTTTGCCGAGGGGTTGTTGTGCAACAACGGGCGAGCTGCAATACTTAACTCTATCTTTGCAAACCGCACTTTAACTACACCAATGCAGGGAGGATCTTATGCAGCCTAAGCATTCTGCTATTGTCGCGGGCCTGACGCTGGCGCTTTCGTTTGGCGCCGTTTCCGCGCCGGCACCCGCCGCTGCCGAGGAGCCCACGCCGGGCGTTGCCTCGGATGCGACCGATATCGATAAGGGTCTCTACACCCAGCAGTCCTTCTCGGGCGTGCTGAGGTCGGTCCAGGGCGTTTCGTTTGTTAACGTGACTCCCGAGATGAAGTACTTCACCAAATATGAGAGTCACGGCAACTATAACCAGGGCTTTTCGTACGGTGACGGTTATAACGCGCTGGGTTATTACCAGTTCGACCGTCGTTGGTCGCTCATTCCGTTTATGAAGCAGGCCTACAACTACAACCCCGAAAAATACAGCATGCTCAAGGATGCGATTGATCGCGGCAGCGAGATTTCCAACGCGAGCAATGCCATGTACGAGAACGGCCAGCTCACCGAGTTGGGCCGTATTGCGCAGGAGGCCTTCCAGGGCGCTTATAACATCGATCCTGTTGAGTTCTCAGCTCTTCAAGATGCCTATGCGTACAACTCGTACTATGCGGTGACCGAGGCGTGGCTCAAGAGCGGCCTGGGTATTGATATTTCGGGCCGCGCCGATTGCGTCAAGGGCATGGTGTGGAGCATCACCAACATGTGCGGCACCGGTGGCTGCAGGGACTTCTTCCGTTGGGCGAATCTCTCCAACGATATGTCCGACCGCGAGTTTGTGACGGCGCTTTCCAACAGCGTGGTCAATAACGTGGCGACCAAGTATTCGAGCCAGCCCCAGTATCATGAGGGCTGGAAGAACCGCTACCGCAACGAGCTGAAGGACTGCTTGGTTTATATCGCCGAGGACGAGGCCGCTGCGACGCCCGTGCAGCCCGAACCTACGCCGGCGCCCTCGCCGACGCCTGATTCGAATGACGACTCGAGTGACGATGCCAACGATGACAGGATGGATGCACCCTCGACCGATGCTGACGGTGATGGTTCTGCTGGTGGTACTACCAACGACGGCTCTACCTCGAACGACTCCGATTCGAACGGCTCTGCTGCGGTCGATTCGTCTTCAAGCTCTGCCGGCAATACGGACAGCGACGCTTCTGGTTCGACCGGTGCTGGCACCTCTAACTCATCCACCGGCTCGAGCGATTCGTCCGCTGGCACCGGCTCTAACAATGGCTCCGGCTCTGACGCAACCCCTGATTCCGATGCTTCCAAGGACGACTCGAATAAGGCGCCGGACGCTTCCGTTGCTTCGCCGGACAAGAAGCCTTCTTTCTCCGTGCAGCTTGGTTCTACGCTGGGCTCTTCGCTGATGGCTGGCGTCAATAACGGCTCGACCCAGAACAAGGACAACTCTGATCAGGTTTCCACGGAAAAGACTGAAGCCGCAAAGGGCGACTCCAAGGACAAGGCTTCCGAGAAGACCGAATCCGATAAGGGTTCTAGCTCTGAGGAGAAGGGCGACAAATCCGCTCAGAAGAAGGACGAGGATAAGAAGTCTGAATCTGAGAAGAAGGACGAGAACAAGGACAAGACCGAGGACGGAAAGCAGCGGGGCGAGGACAGCAGTAAAGGCAACACCGACAACCAGAACCAGGAGCAAAATGACTCCAAGACGGTGACCACTACAACCACCACTACAACGACTAAGATTTCGGACGGTAATATGCCCAAGACGGGCGACCTTATCGTTATGGCGAGCCTTGCCAGTGCAAGCTTGGCCACACTGGGCGCTACGTCTATCGTAAGTGGTAAGCATAAGCTCGATCAGCAGAAGAAAGCTTCTGGGGAGGACGGCTCGGAGGAGTAGCCTCTTGGTTGCTAGATAACTAAAGAGTTGGGACGGGGTCCGGTGCGAATGCATCGGGCCCCGTTTTGTTGTGCAACGATTAGTTATGCCCCCTCACACCTCTTGTTGCTACCGTTGCCCGATATGTTCG
>USDH01000175.1 GCA_900553415.1 uncultured Collinsella sp.
TGGGCAAGATGTTCGGCAAGACCATGAAGAACTTTAAGGAAGGCATGGACGACGTCGATGACAACGGCGAAGTCAAGAAGACCGAGACCCAGTCTGAGGACAAGGCTGAGAAGAAGGACGAGGAGTAATTCGTGGCTACAAACGTTAAGCGCAAAAAGAAAGCCGAAGTCATGTCGGAGGACGGCAGCATGACGCTGACCGGCCACCTGAAAGAGCTGCGGAACCGGCTGATCATCTGCGCAGTCGTGTTTGTGGTGGGTGTGATCGGTTTTCTGGCAGTTTCGGACAAACTGATCGATCTGCTGACGGCCATGGCCCGGAATGCGAACTATACCTTCGTCTTCCTGGCCCCGCAGGAGAAGCTGATGCAGTACTTCCGCGTCTCGCTGATCGCGGCGGTGGTCATCACCGTGCCGGTGGCGCTGTATCAGATCTACGCCTTTGCAAAGCCGGGCCTGAAGCGGAGCGAGAGCTTCTTCTTCAAGCTGGTGCTGCTGCTCGGCCTGATGCTGTTCTGCGTCGGCATCCTGTTCGCCTATAAGGTCACCCTGCCCTTTATGCTGAACTTCCTGGTCACTCTGGAAGGCACCGATTACATCACGGCGTCCATCAGCATCGAGAGCTACATCAACCTCTGCCTGACGATGTTCATCATCTTCGGCTGCGTCTTTGAGATGCCGCTGGTCACCATCATTCTGGCCAAGATGGGCATCGCAAACCCGGAGATCATGAAGAAGGGCCGCGGCGTTGCCATCGTGCTCATCTTCCTGGTCGCAGCCATCATCACCCCGCCGGACATCGTGTCCCAGTGCTTCGTGGCAGTGCCCATGTGCCTGCTGTACTTCATCAGCATCTTCCTGAGCGGCATCTTCTACAAGCCCAGAACGGACGATGACGAGGACGACGAGGAAGAGGACGAACCCGACGAGGAATAAGCCTTCTGGCCTTTCATTGCAACGAAAACGCGCTCTGCCTTGCGGCGGGGCGCGTTTTTTGCGCCCTGCGGCCCACAGAACACAGCCGCGCCCCGCACGAAACTGGAAAAATCCGAAAAAATGGCTCCCCATCTGCGGAAGAATATGTTATAATGGCAACAAGGTAAAACGATCAGCGGGCGACCGCTGCGGAAAAGGGGTAAATGAATCATGAAAGAATACGCATTTGGCATTGACCTGGGCGGCACCACCGCAAAGGTCGGTCTGTTCACCACGTCCGGCGCACTGCTGGAAAAGTGGGAGGTGCCCACCGACACCTCCAACGCCGGTGAGCACATCCTCGAAAATCTGGCCGACGCCATTCACGGCAAGATGACCGAGAAGGAGATCGCTGCAGAGCAGGTCGAGGGCGTGGGCTTCGGTGTGCCCGGCCCGGTGCTGAACTCCAGCATCGTGCCCATCGTCTGTGCCAACCTCGGCGGCTGGGGCGAGCGGAACGTTTCCGCCCAGCTGTCCGGCCTGCTGGACGGCCTGAAGGTCCTTGTCGGCAACGATGCCAACGTCGCCGCCCTGGGCGAGATCTGGATGGGCACCGCCAAGGGCTGCCGCAGCGCGGTCATGGTCACGCTGGGCACCGGTGTCGGCGGCGGCGTCATCGTCAACGGCAAGGTCATTGATGGTGCCCACGGTGCGGGCGGCGAGATCGGCCACATCACGGTCGATCCGCACGAGACGGCCGTCTGCGGCTGCGGCAAGCGCGGCTGTCTGGAGCAGTACTCCAGCGCCACCGGCGTCGTCCGCTGCATGAAGAAGCTGCTGGACGAGAACCCGGAGGTGGAGTGCGTCCTGCGCGGCACCGATTTTGTCGCCAAGGACGTCTTTGATGCCGCCCGCAATGGCGACGCGCTGGCCTCCCGCGAGGTCGAGGATATGTCCAACACGCTGGGCATGGCGCTGGCCAGCATCGCCTCCACCACCGACCCCGAAATGTTCCTCGTCGGCGGCGGCGTGGCCCGTCTGATCAAGAGCCACCACGATGAGTACCTGGCCGCCTACGGCATCGACCTTAAGCTGACCCGCGCCTGCGCGCTTGCCTGGGAGCAGGCCGAGGCGGCAGGCATTGAGCGCGAGGCTTTTACGAGCGACTGGCACGATGTCGTCACCGACCCCGCCGTCGACATCGTCGTCGAGCTGATCGGCGGCGAGCATCCCGCAACCGAGATATTCACCACCGCCTTCGAGAACGGCAAGCACGTCGTCTCTGCCAACAAGGCCCTGCTGGGCCGTCATGTCGAGACGCTCGCCGAGAAGGCGCGCGCGTGCGGCGTGCAGATTAAGTGCGAGGCCAGCTGCGGCGGTGGCATCCCCATTGTCAGCACGCTCGAGCACGACCTGGTGGGCAACAAGATCCTGACCATCGCCGGCATTCTCAACGGTACCACCAACTATATCCTGTCGCGCATGGACGCCGAGGGCGCCGATTACGCTGACGTGCTCGCCGACGCCCAGGCAAAGGGCTATGCCGAGGCCGACCCGTCCGCCGACGTCGACGGCTTCGACGCCGCCAGCAAGACGGCAATCCTCGCTTCCATCGGCTTTGGCACCCGTGTGACCACCGACGATGTCTACCAGCAGGGTATCCGTACCATCGGCGCCGAGGACATTGCCCAGGCCCGCGAGCTCGGCTATACCATCAAGCTGCTGGGCATCGCACGCAACACCGACGCTGGCGTCGACGTCCGCGTGCATCCCACGCTGATCCCCGCCGACCACATGCTTGCCAAGGTCAACGGCGCCATGAACGCCGTCTACGTGGTGGGCGACGCCGTGGGCGAGACCATGTTCTACGGTGCCGGCGCAGGCTCCTTCCCCACCGCGAGCGCCGTCGTGGGCGATATTCTGTCGCTCTCCGAGCAAATCAGCCGCGGCGTGGCCCCGCTGCCCGAGATTGAGCCCTATGGCCACAACCTCGCCTTTAAGCCCATGGACGAGCTCCAGACCAAGTACTATGTGCGCCTGAAGGTCGCCGACCGCGTGGGCGCCCTGTCCGAGACGGTCGACATCTTTGCCAAGCACAACATCTCGATCTCGCTCATCAACCAGGTCGAGGACGGCAAGTCGGGCGTCAGCGATGCCTGCTCGGTCATCTTCCTGACGCACCGCGCACTCGAGAAGGACGTCCAGGCTGCCGCCGCCGAGCTTGCCGGCGTCGACTGCGTGGCCGAGGTCGCCAACGTCCTGCGCATCGAGGACGTTGAGGCCTGGACCGAAGGCGTCATGGCGAACTAGTTCGGTTCTCGCCATACGACATATATGTTTGAGGGGCTCCCGTCCGGTCTTGGACGGGAGCCCCTTTTGCTTGCGCGCTCGGAGCGCATTGACGCGGCCAGCGTTTGAACAACTTGACCGTTCGGTGTCAACCAGGGATACCGCTCACCGATAAGCAGGCATGTTTGTTTTTGTCCGCCGCTATCCTGTGCTGCGTACGTCCACCCCCGAAGAATGGAGGCACCATGTTGCTCGAGGGCAAGAAAGCAATCATCACCGGAGGCACGCGCGGCATCGGCTATGCCATCGCCTGCCGTTTTATCGAGGAGGGCGCCGCCGTCACCGTCTTTGGCTCGCGTCAAGAGACCGCCGATGCGGCCGTTGAGAAGCTGACAGCCGCCTA
>USDH01000176.1 GCA_900553415.1 uncultured Collinsella sp.
AGCACGCGGCTGTTAACCGCGCTGTTGTAGGTTCGAGTCCTACCCGGGGAGCCAGAATTTTCAGCCCATTCCGTTGGGCTTTTAAATTCCTCGGTAGCTCAATGGTAGAGCACGCGGCTGTTAACCGCGCTGTTGTAGGTTCGAGTCCTACCCGGGGAGCCAGAATTTTCAGCCCATTCCGTTGGGCTTTTAAATTCCTCGGTAGCTCAATGGTAGAGCACGCGGCTGTTAACCGCGCTGTTGTAGGTTCGAGTCCTACCCGGGGAGCCAGGTTGTAAAACCCGTCGCTTATGCGGCGGGTTTTTTCATACCGCGATCGCCTGGCGCGAACGTTACCATATCAACATTTCGTGTCGAGGATGTAATCCCGCGACCCACCACCTCAACATGGCGCGCTCGTTGTAGAATATTGCAATGATTGCTCCCACGAGATGGTGCCGCGAGCACCAGATAAGGAGATTCTTGTGTCTGAGACCATTAACGGCAGCCTGAGCGTCTCGAACGACGTTATTGCCGATATTGCCGGTTATGCCGCGATGACGTGCTATGGCGTCGTCGGTATGGCTGAGCAGCTCCAGGGTGCCGAGAGCGTGCGCCTGCTTGCCGGTCAGCGCCTCCGCAAGGGCGTACTTGTCTCCGCCGACGAGAACGGCCTTACGGTCGATCTTCACGTCGTGCTCGAGAACGGCGTCAACATGAAGTCCGTCTGCCACAATCTTTCGAGCTCCGTTGCCTTCACTCTGCAGGAGATCGCCCAGATCGATCCCGCCAGCCTTAAGATCGGCATTCACATCGACGCGCTCAAGAGCCGTCTGAACTAGCATCCGAAAACGGAGATTCAAATACCCATGATTGCAAAGACCATTCGCACCTGTTTTCCGATCGCTGCGGCTGCCGTTTCCGACAAGGCCGAGGAGATCAACAAGCTCAACGTCTTCCCCGTACCCGATGGCGATACCGGCACCAACATGTCGCTCACGCTCGCCTCGGTGACCAAGGAGCTCTCCGCCCTTCCTGCCGACGCCGACATGGAGGCCATCGCCGGTGCCATCACCCATGGCTCCCTCATGGGCGCCCGTGGCAACTCCGGCGTCATCACCTCGCAGATTCTGCGTGGTGTGGCCGAGGGCCTTGTCTCTGCCGATGAGCCCATCACGTCCGCCAACATCGCCTTTGCGTTCCGCCGAGCCGTTAAGGTTGCCTTCCAGGCAGTGCGTAGGCCCATCGAGGGTACGATCCTCACGGTGCTGCGCGACGTTTCGACCAAAGCTGACGAGTGCGAGAAGAAGAAGTTCTCGGCCGAGGACGCGCTCGACGCCATCGTCGTCGAGGCCTATCAGTCCGTCGCCCGTACGCCCGACCTGCTGCCCGTTCTGAAGGAGAACGGCGTGGTCGACTCCGGCGCCTTTGGATTTGCCATCTTCCTTGAGAACTTTGTTGCCGCCGCGCTTGGTCGCAGCACCGTTGTCGAGGATTTCTCCGCCACGTTTGATTCCGCTGGCTCTGCCCGCGACGCGGCCCTCGGTCGCGTTGAGATCGAGGCCAACGACGATTGGGAGGGCTCGGAGTTCCGCTACTGCAACGAGTTCCTCTTTAAGGCCGACGCCCCGTTTGACGAGGACGAGTGCCTTAAGTTCCTGGGCTCCATGGGTGACTGCGAGCTGCTCGTGGGTGCCTACCCCGACTACAAGATCCACGTGCACTCCAACACCCCGAACCTGGTGCTCGAGCACATGCTGCAGCTTGGTCAGATCTACGAGGTCTTTATCCACAACATGGAGATGGAGGCCCACGACCGTACCGCTAAGATCCACGAGGACCAGGAGAAGGCCGCCGAGCCTGCGAAGGCCCTGGGCTTTGTCGCCGTTGCCGCCGGTTCCGGCGAGGCCGACATCCTCAAGTCCCTCGGCGTCGATGTGATCGTGTCGGGCGGTCAAACCATGAATCCCTCGACCGCCGACCTGCTGGGCGCCGTCGACCAGGTCAACGCGACCTCGGTCATCATCCTGCCCAACAACGGCAACATCCGCATGGCTGCCGAGGCCGCTGCTTCCGCCTGCACCGACAAGAAGGTCGCCGTCGTTCCCACCAAGACCGTCCCGCAGGCCTTCTCCGCACTGTTCGCGGTCCTGCCCGATTCTGAGCTCGAGGACGCCGTTGCCGCCATGGTCGACGCCATCAGCGAGGTCCGCGATGGCGAGGTCACCCGCGCCGTGCGCGACTCCAGCGCCTCCGACGGCTCGCCGATTCACTCCGGTGACGTCATGGGCATCATCGCCGGCTCCATCGATGTGGTCGGCTCCGACGTGAAGCAGGTCACGCTCGACTGCATCAACCGTATGCAGGAGGAAGAGGAGGGTGACGCGCTGACGATTCTGGCAGGCGAGGAACTGTCCGATGAAGCCTTCCAGGAAATCGTCGACGCCATTGAGGAGGCTCAGCCCGATTTGGAGGTCGACGCCCATCGTGGCGAGCAGCCGCTCTATCCCGTGATCTTCTCGATCGAGTAGGCATCTGCCCATGTCTGAGCTCTGCTCCGTGCCGCGCGTCTCGGATCGCTTTGCCCAGAGCAATGCGCTCGACGAGGATATCGCGCGACTCAAATATGTTTCGGGTAAACGTGAGGAGGCCCTTCGCCGTCTGGGAATTCGGACGGTGGGGGACCTCCTTCTCCATATCCCTCATCGATACCTCGACTTTACCCGCTCGTGGTCCATCGAGATGGCGCCCATCGGTACCGTGTGCACCATCATCGCCACGGTCGACCGTATCGTTCAAAAGAAGCCGCGTCCGCGCATGCAGGTAACCGAGGTCTCGCTCGTTGACGAGACGGGCGTGCTACAGGTCGCCTTTTTCCGCCAGCCCTGGATTGCCCAGCAGCTTAAGCAGGGCGACCGCCTGGCCGTGATGGGCAAGGTCGAGTTTGCCTATGGTTTTAAGCAGATGGCCTCTCCGCATTTCGAAAAGCTCGAGGAGGGACGTGCTGCGGGAACTATCCTGCCGGTCCATTACGTGAGCGATGGCGTGAGCCAGGCGTGGATGCGCCGCATCGTAAGCGGCGCGCTCGAGGTTGTCGGCAATCCCTTTGATCCCATTCCGGCACGCTTACGCGTTAAGCGTCGCCTGATGAGCAATGCTCGTGCGCTTCGATCGATCCACTTTCCCTCGAGCATGGCTGAGCGCGACATCGCACGCCGGCGTCTTGCCTACGAGGAGTGCCTCTACCTGCAGCTGGCGCTGCGCCTGCGCAACGACGGAGGCCTAGTCGATGTGGTGCCCTATGCCCATACCGCGGGCGAGCCCCTGGCCGTGCTCAAGCAAGCCCTGCCGTTTTCGCTGAGCGACGAGCAGGAGGCCGCGTTCCAAGACATCCTGCATGATATGTGCGATGGCGGGCGCGTGATGAACCGCCTGCTGCTGGGCGATGTCGGTACCGGTAAGACCGCCGTTGCCGCCTGCGCGCTGGCTGTGGCTACCGATAGCGGCACGCAGGCCTGCGTTATGGCGCCCACGGGCGTGCTGGCGCGTCAATATGCCGATAAGACCGGCCCCTTGCTCTCGCAGGCTGGCATGACCTGGGCGCTCC
>USDH01000177.1 GCA_900553415.1 uncultured Collinsella sp.
CCGCCAAAGCCAGCGTGCCTTTATCGATGACGATATTCAGGTGATGGTTGCCACTAACGCCTTTGGCATGGGCATCGACAAGCCCAACGTGCGCTACGTGATCCACAACAACGTGCCCGAGAGCATCGAGGCCTACTACCAGGAGGCGGGCCGTGCCGGCCGCGATGGCGACCCGGCCAGCTGCCACTTGCTGTGGAACGGCAACGATTTTCGCATGCGCCGCTTTCTGATCGATCGCGGCGATGCTGCCGATGAGGCGCTCGACGACGAGCAGCGCGCGTGGGCGCTCCAGAATCGATATCGTCTGCTCAGCCAGATGGAGGGCTACTGCAATACCACCGGCTGCCTGCGCGAATACATGCTGCGCTACTTTGGCGACGAGGCCGCGGCCGAGCATGCGGCAGCCGCCGCGGGCGGCACGGCAGACGACGCCGAGGGCTGTGGTAACTGCAGCAACTGCCTCACGCAGTTCGAGGTCGAGGACGTCACCGATATGGCCCGCGCCGCCGTGCGCTATGTGGCCACGCGTCCCATGCGTTTTGGCAAGTCGCTCATCGCCGACGTGCTCCACGGCGGCAACACCGAGCGCATTCGCCAGATGCATCTGGACGAGGACCGCGGCTACGGTGAGCTGTCGAGCGAATCGGTTGGGCGCATCAAGGACATCATCGGCCAGCTGTGCGGCCGCGGTTATTTGGCCACCTCGCAGGGGCAGTACCCGGTTGTGGGCCTGGGTCCGCGTGCCGGCGAGGTCGAGGACGAGGCGTTTGCCTTTACCGTTAAGCGCCGCGCGTCCAAGCGCAAGGCCTCGGCCCGCGCTCGCCGTGCGGTGGACCTGCTGCGCGAGGAGGCCGAGCTGGATCAGCGCCCGCGCGTGGGTGACGATGCCGAACTGTTCGAACGCCTGCGTGCCCTGCGCAAGGAGATCTCGACCGAGCTGGAGATGGCGCCGTACATGGTCTTTTCCGACAAGGCCCTGCGCGGTCTGTGCCGCCTGCGTCCACAGACGCGCGACGAGCTGATCCAGGTCAACGGCATCGGCGAGAAAAAGGCCGACGCCTTTGGCGAGCAGTTTATGGCGGCGATTGAAGAGTTTGAGTCCGAGCATGCACGGGATGGAGCGTAACGATGGCATTCGACGATAAAACCGAGCGCACTGAGGTATCCGCCGTGCCGCTGTACCAGCAGGTTATGGACGACCTAAAGGGCGAGATCGCGCGCGGCGTGTACACAGCCGGCTCGTGCATTCCTTCCGAGATGGAGCTCGCGAAGTCCTACGGCGTGGGTCGCGTCACCGTGCGCCGCGCCATCGAGGAGCTGTCGCGCGCGGGGTATCTCAACCGCCAGCAGGGGAGGGGCACGTTCGTGTGCGCGCCCAAGCTCAAACGCAAGATTGTCCAGAAGGGTGACGTTCAGAGCTTTTCCGAGGGTTGCGCTGCCAATGACATGGTAGCCGGAGCACGCCTGGTGTCGCGCACGGTGGTCGCGGCGACACGCGAGGACGCGGCGTTTTTTGGGGTGGAACCCGGCTGCGAGCTTATCGTTGTCGAGCGCGTGCGCACGGCAGACGGCGTGCCCGTCATGCTCGAGAACAATGCCTTTGTGCTGGTCGACCATCCCTATCTGCAGACGCTTGCCAACAAGGACCTCACGGACAATTCCATCTTTGCGCTCGTTGCCGAGCATTCGGGCCGCGCGCCGCTCAAGTCCGACCCCTGTACTGTGGAGATTGCGCTTGCCGATGCGCAGGCAGCCCCGCTGCTGGAGGTGCCGGTCGGCGAGCCGCTCTTCTATATGGAGGCGTACTTTACCGATGAGGGCGAGCGGCCCTTGCTGCTCGGGCGCCAAAAGATCGTGGGCTCGCGCTACGTGTTCGACATCTAACGTCCACAGATAGAACAATATAGAACAAATTTGGTGAAATGACTTCACGGGTGTCGTCGTGCGTGCTATAAATAGGACAACATAGAACGACTGCAGGTACGAGCTGTCGTCGTTCAAAACCGCCACACAAGAAGGGGCATCACCATGAACGCACACGATCTGGTTCAGGAAATTATCGAGCGCAAGGGCAAGATTGAGAACGTCTTTTGGATCGCCTGCGGCGGTTCGATGATCGACCTGATGCCGGCCAACGAGCTACTCAAGCGCGAGGCAACCACGTTTACCTCGACGGTCTACACGGCACGCGAGTTTTGCCTGATGGCTCCCAAGAGCTTAGGACTGAAGTCGCTCGTCGTCGCTTGCAGCCACAGCGGCAACACGCAGGAGGTCGTCGACGGTTGTGAGATGGCGCTGGCAGCCGGCGCCGAGGTCGTGGCCATGACCGACTGCGAGGGCTCCAAGATCGATAACGGCAAGTGGACCACCTGGGTCTATCCGTGGGGCGAAGGCGTGCCGCAGGCCGAAGTCCCGCAGGGCATCGGCGCTCTGATCGCCGCCGAGCTGCTCGACCAGCAGGAGGGTTACGAGGCGCTCGCCGACATGTACGCCGGTCTTAAGCAGATGGATGCCCTGCTGCCCGCTGCCCGCGAGAAGGTCAACGCCGAGCTGGGCGATCGCTTTGCCGAGCTCTGCCAGCAGCATAAGTTCTTCTATATCCTGGGTTCCGGTCCCAACTTTAGCCAGACCTACGCCATGGCCATCTGCTCGCTCATGGAGATGCAGTGGCAGCACTGCAGCTACATCCACTCTGCCGAGTACTTCCATGGCCCCTTCGAGGCTACTCAGGATGGCGTTTTTTACTTCCTGCAGATGGGCTCCAGCGAGTGCCGTGCTATGGACGAGCGCGCCCTGGCGTTCCTTAAGACGCATACCGATACGCTGATGGTGCTCGATGCCAAGGAGTACGGTATGGAAGCCGTGCCGGCGAGCGTCCGTGCCTATCTGGACCCGGTGCTGTTCTACGCCATGAACTGCGAGCTGCGTGCCGCACGCGGCAAGGTGTTTGACCATGATCCCGATTTCCGTCGCTACATGGGCGTCGTCGAGTACTAGAAGGGGCAAAGGCCATGGCATTTAACGTTAACGCGCTCGGATTTGGCGACAACGTCGTCGATCGCTACGAGCATATCCACACCATGTATCCCGGCGGCAATGCGGTGAACTTCGCCGTTTATGCCAAGAAATGCGGTGCCGCACGCTCTGCATACATGGGCATTTTTGGCAATGACGCCGCTGCCGAGCATGTCATTGCAAGCCTCGAGGATGAGAGAACGGAGTGGCTCGCGTGACCGTCGTTGACGGTGACCGTGTCTTCCTTGGCTCCAACGAGGGCGGTATCCGTGGCGATGCGCGCTATGTCCTCGATCGCTTTGACCTTGCGTACATGAAGCAGTTCGATGTGGTTCATTCGGGCAACTACTGCTTTACCGAGCGCGAGCTGCCCAAGTTGAAGGCTGCGGGCGTCACGGTCTCTTTTGACTTTTCGGACGACTCCACCGACGAGTACTACGAGCAGATTGCGCCCTACGTCGATTTCGCTTTCTTTAGTGCGGCGGATGCCGCGAGCGAGGACGAGATTCGCGAGCGTCTGGCATGGGTGAAGGGTCTGGGTCCGCGTTTTGTGTCGGCTACGGCGGG
>USDH01000178.1 GCA_900553415.1 uncultured Collinsella sp.
ATAAGCTCATCAGCGTTATTGAATGACAGGCTATCGTCCGGCAAAATCCCCAGCTCATGAGCCTCGGCGATCACCATGGCGCGCCTCGTCACCTCGTTGGGAACTTCGGATCGACCCACAATTTCAAACGGAATCTTCCGCTGATTTACAAGCTGCCGAACAGCAAGATTGAGATACGAATTGAGACTCAGACCAACCGAATCCAAAAACTCAGTCGCCTGTTCCTTGAGCCCCTCTTCGATGCGAACCGTCGTTGGCTTAACCGTTGCAGTAGACATTCGCGACCTCCTAGCCTCGTCTTTTGCATCAGTATACCCAATTTAAATAGCAGCTTGATGTTATTTAGCATCAGACTGCCATTCAAATAACTATAACGGCAGGAACGCCCGCCCTACATCAGCCCGCTCAGGGCAATGTCGACGGCTTCGTTGAGATTATCGGTAATGTGTACCAGATCCGGATCGAGCGGGCTGATCATACCGGCGTCCATCACCGGACCGTTAAGCCAGTCGAATAGGCCCTGCCAGTACTCGCTGCCTACCAGCACAAGCGGCATGCGCTTGACCTTGTGCGTTTGCACCAGCGTGAGCACCTCGAACATCTCGTCGAGCGTGCCAAACCCGCCGGGAAACACAATAGCGCCCGAACTGTATTTGACGAACATGGTCTTGCGCACAAAGAAGTAACGGAAGTCCATGCCGAGGTTCACGTATTTATTGAGCCCCTGCTCGTGCGGAAGCTCGATACCCAGGCCAACCGACTTGCCGTTGGCGCTCGCCGCTCCCCTGTTGGCCGCCTCCATAACGCCAGGGCCGCCACCGGTGATAACCGCCACGCCGCGCTGGGCAATCTTGCGACCGACCGTGCGCGCCGCCTTGTAGAGCGGATCGGTCTTGGGCGTGCGGGCGCTACCGAAGATGGTCACCGCAGGCCCGAGCTCGGCAAGTGCGCCAAAGCCATCGACAAACTCGGCCTGGATGCGCAGTACGCGCCGCGGATCGGCATGCAGCCAGTCGGTCGACTCCTCGGGCGCCAGTAGGTTGGCGTAGGTGTTGTCCTTAGGAATCATGGGGCCGCGCATGACCACGGGGCCGCGGCGGTACGTCTCGTCGTAGGCAGGCTCGCCCTCGACGTTCTCATTCTTAATCATGGGTACTCCTATCGAGAAAAAGAAAAGCGGGCGGGGTCGACGCCATGCGTCAAACACCCGCCCGAACATCAACTATTCGGTATGGTACCCACGATGCATCAAGCACTTGCAAGCTATCGGTCAGCGGTCGCGCAGCCGGTGTCAGCGAATGCGACGACCGGCTGGCGCTCGACCATTGCCGTTGCCCACGCTCTGCAAGCGTGTCTGTCGCCCTTAGTAATCCACCGCGGCAGGGCTATTCATCCAATCGCTCACGAATGCGCCATAGCGGCCCTCGATAATGGCCTGGCGGGCCCGCTGCATAAGGTTGAGCAGGTAGTAGATGTTGTGCATCGAAAGCAGAATGCCGCCGAGCATCTCCTTCTGCGTGACCATGTGACGGATGAGCGCACGGCTGTAACCGCCCGTGCACACCGGGCAGGTGCAGGTGGGATCGATGGGGCCGTCGTCGTGCGCAAAGCGCGCGTTGCGGAAGTTGAGGCGACCCTCGCTGGAGAATGCCGTGCCCATGCGGCCGGTGCGCGTCGGCAGCACGCAGTCGAACATGTCGATGCCCACGCCCACGCCACGCACGAGCGTCGTCGGGTTGCCGACGCCCATCAGGTAGCGCGGCTTATGCTTGGGCATGTACTCGCTCACGAGCGGTGCCAGAGTCTCGAACATGGTCTCGTGGTCCTCGCCCACCGAGTAGCCGCCGATGCCGTAACCGGGAAAGTCACCGCACTCCTCCAGATGGCGCAGCGAGCGCAGGCGCAGGTCCAGGTGCATGCCGCCCTGGACGATGCCAAAGAGTGCCTGGTCATCGCGGGTATGCGCCTTATAGCAGCGCTCGGCCCACATGCTCGACAGCTCAACGGCGCGCTCGACGTAGGCGCGCGTGGCGGGATAGCCAGGGCACTGGTCCAGCTGCATGCAGATGTCGGAGCCGAGCTTCATGGCGATTTCCATGTTGTCCTCGGGCGTCCAGAAGACGTGGCGGCCGTCGTAGTCGTTGACGATAAAGCGCACGCCCTCGTCGGTGAGCTTGACGGCGTCGTTGTGGCTGAACACCTGGAAGCCGCCGGAATCAGTGAGGATGGGACCGTGCCAGTTCATAAACTTGTGCAGGCCGCCCAACTCGGCGATGGTGTCCTCGCCGGGACGCATGGACAGGTGATAGGTGTTGGCAAGCACGATCTGGGCGCCGAGCTGCTTGACGGTCTCGGTAGGAATACCCTTGACGTTTGCCTTGGTGCCCACGGGCATAAAGATCGGCGTCTCGATGTCGCCGTGCGGGGTGTGCAGCACGCCGGCACGCGCATGCGTCGTCGGATCCTCGGCGATCAGATCGAATTTAAAAAGGCTCTGGTCCATAAACTGGAACTCCTTGGTTGCGGTTCATACGCAAACCATTATACGGGCAACCCGCAAAGAGCACCGACTCGACAGAAACTGGTGCAAAGGGGACAGCAAACGAGCGTGGATTTTCGGACGCTTACCTCACGAGAGTGGATAATCTCCCACTTTGGCCCGAAACACAAACCAAAAACGGGAGATTATCCACTCTCATGCGGCGGGTACTCATTTAAGTACGTCCCCAATGAGTGGAGCTATTTACCAGCCACGCCAACGCCGATGTTTTGGCAACGCCGATGTCTTGGAAATGTCAGCGAGCGGTCGCCAGGGCGAACAAATTGGCATGAAAAGAGGGCGGCATAGACCTTCTGGTCATGCCGCCCTCTTTGAATGACAAGTTGTCGCCCTGGTGACCGCGCAGCGTCGAGCCGTTACGGCGTTTGGCAAAACGCCGTAACTCCTACGGCCGCTGGCCCATGCCGCCCTCGAGGGTGACGGTCTCGCCGTTCATGTACTTAAAGTCGGGGCCGCAGAGCTGAACGACCACGCGGCCGATTTCCTTCTCGACGTCGCCGTAATGGCCCGCCGGCGGCATGTGAACGTTGGCCTTGAACGCCTCGGGGTAAGCATCCTGGAAGTTCTCGAGCGCAGCGGTCCAGGCAAGCGGACACACGATGTTGACGTTGATGCCGTCCTTGCCCCACTCGTTGGCGGCAACGCGAGTCAGACCACGGATGCCTTCCTTGGCGGCGGCATAGCTGCACTGGCCGTAGTTGCCAAACAGGCCGGCGCCCGAAGCAAAGTTGACCACGGAGCCCTTGGTCTCCTTCAGGTGCGGATAGGCCTTCTGCATGTACAGATAGGTGGCATACAGACCGGAGTAGATGGCCAGGTTGAACTGGTCCATGGTGTGATCGGCGATGGTCACGCCCGAGGCGCTGGCCTGAGCGTTGTTGACGACGGCGTCGATGCGGCCGAACTCCTCAATGGCCTTGTCGATGACGTTCTGGACGACAGCCTCGTTGTCCTGACCAGCAGAAACATCGGCCTGAACAGGCAGAACCTTGACACC
>USDH01000179.1 GCA_900553415.1 uncultured Collinsella sp.
GCTGCGACGTCGAAGTATGAGGTCGCCTTTTTGAACTTTGCCATTTACAGCACCTCTTCCAGCTCGTTCAGGATGTTTTCAATCGCCTGGGCGGCCTTGCCGTTTTTCGCGATCTCGTATACGGGCTTGCCCAGGGCCGCGCCCTGTTTGAATGCCGCCGCGGTCGGAACAGTGCCCAGCACGGGAAGGTCATCGGCCTCAAGAAGCTCGAGGAATTGTCTGTCCACGGTCTGGTTCGCCGCGAAGTTGTTGACGATGATTGCGAACGACAAGTCAGGATTGGCCTCGGTGATGACCTTGATCGTGCGTTTCATGGGCTTCAGGCCCAGCGTGCCGGGCTGCACCGGGATGATTGCGATATCCGCATTCTTGGCATACTCGGCGGTGTCGTCGCTCAGGAAACCCGGCGTGTCGATGACATTCACGGCGTCCTCGTCGTCGAGCAGGTTCTTCTCGTGGTTCGCGCCGCCCTGAGGGTCGAGATTGCCGAATCCGACTTTGTGGCCGCGGCGCTCGAGACCCCAGGCGATCTCGTCGGCGAACGTCGTCTTGCCGACGCCGCCCTTCTGATTGACTAGCAGGATGTTCGTCGCCATGTCCTCCCCTTTCTGAAATAGCATAGTCATATATTAGCACATTAACATGTGACTACATTAAGTAATTCTAAGTCGCAGTTAGAAATATATGAGCATGTTAAGTAATTAGTATAGTACTACGTTAGCGTGCTCATGACTGTGGGTTGGTTTAACCTATAGTCATGCTAAAGTTGCCAAAAGGGGCACAAAGGCCAATACGTTTGCGCAGTGCCGGCACAGCGACCTAGCATCGTATGCACCGGCGGAATCATCGCAGGCCTGCAAGGAGAGCATATCCACGGGCTCGTGGTCGCCGGAGACCTCGTGATGCAGCACGCGCCGGGCGGCGACTGGAAGCGCGTCGATTGGGATGCACTTGCTGCCTGGCTCGGCAGATACGGTTACAAGGTCGCTGATTGCGAGACGGAGGCCCTTCCGACCGCCGACGCGGCGAGGCGATTACGCGAGTGGGAACGCAAGGGTAAAAACGCATCGTCACTGAATCAGTGAGCCAGTATTCTTTAGTGTTAGATGATGGATATTGAAATTAATTAGCGAGATAATGTGTATATCTCATAATGTATGCGTTTCACCATGAGAGAGGGATCTGTCATGAGCTGGAAACCGAGAAAATGCGTTATCGCCGGTCCCGTGACAACCGGTCCTGGCGGCGGCTTGTTTGCAACCGCAATGGCATCGTACCGACTTTTCACTTGCATGTTCTAAAAGGGAGTTGTCATGCTGTCGCAAAATCAATCGAGATACTTGGTCACAATCGGCTTTGCCCTGCTTGCATTACTCTTTGTTAGCGACCTTTTGATGAAACCGCCCAAGGAACTCGTTTTGCTTGCCATAGACTGCATTTCCGCCCTTTACTTTACGGCAACCCTATTCGTCGGACTAAAGGAGAGGAAAAAAGGCGCAGTCGCCGCATCCGCCGTATGCTTGATCATAGCCATTGCATCATTCTTTATCTGACACATTGGTGATTTAGGGGCGATATCGTAGGAATACGACCGGGAGAGTCGGGACCATAGGCTCCGGTAAGAACCTTCGCCATGCCCCACGTATCGAGCCCGATGATTTCCCCGCCGGACGCCCTGACGGTCACGGCCTCCGGCGTCCACGCGATTTCATCGTCCGTGAGGCGGATGGGTGTGACGCTGCCGGCGTCCATCCGCCTCACGACCTCATTCCGCTTATCGCGCCAGCCCGGCTTGAGCCATTTGATGACGGTCGGACGCGAGACGCCAAGGACGCACGGGCGCAGCTCGAGCTCTAATACATGAGGTCCCAGCTTGTAATGCGTGAACATATGACTACATTAACATGGTCATGTATTACCGAACGTTATATGCTGAGCTGGATCCGCCCGTTTGTTATCTTGGGGCGACAGTTTCTTGCAAGGAGGCAGCCATGCTCCAGAGTGTCTTTGGATCCGATGATCAGATCCATCTTGAGGGCCAGGTCAGCAACCAACGTTTCGACCTCACCACGGGCGAAGTGAAAACGGTCATCCCGACCGCTGAGAACACGAGCGCCGTCTTCGGCAAGGATGGCGTGGAGACGGAGATTCGGGTGGGGCAGATGCGCCAAACACTGGGCAAGCCTGGCTTCGATTGGCTGTTTAATAAGCACTAACGGTTGAGTTATTGCAGCATAATCGCAGCTGTAAATAGGTGACCATATGACCATGCTAACATGTGCACATAGTCATATGATCACAGTTGTAGATTGGTTTAATCTGTGGCCCTTAAGCTGAAGCTGCCTCAACGAACCGTGGCTGGCGAGACGAAAAAGGGGAATCCCTTTTGCAGGATTCCCCTTTCCGAGTCGTTATGCGATTTGTCCTACATCTGCTCGCGGCGCTTCTTTTGATCGAGGAAGACACCGGCTGCCACGAGGACGGTACCGCCGATGGCGAGCGGCTCGCCGATGAGTCCCGCGCAGCGGACTCCGGGCGAGGGCTGGAGCAAGTTGACGGAAGACCTTACCGATTTGCGGAAGGTTTTGCCCGAAGCATCCGGCACCGCCGAATTCTTTTGGAACGGCCTCTCGTTTGATTGCTTTCCTATCGTTTGCTCCCAGACCGGCCGTCTAAAAAAGGCGACCGAACCGGCCGCCCACAAATAAATAAACATTTACCGAATGTAAGAGGAGAGGAACGATGCACATTACTCCCAGTGACCGGCGACGTCGACAACCCAATGTTGTCCCGTAGCCTGCTGTTCATAATGTCCTTGGTCCTCAGAGGTGGTATACGAATCATTGATTGCAGAACCGCCGTTAGGATGCTGCGCATCGCCAAAAGTAGCGTGAGCGTGAGCGTCCATTTCGGCTGCAGATCCAAATGCTGCGTGGCATGCACTGCAGATCCAACGTTCATGGCGCGTATAAACCACATTCGGCACCCAGACCTGGCTGTAATCTGTCTCCCAGTGGCCCTGCTCGGCAACCCACTTCTTCTGGCTGCCGCCGTTGGAAGAGGAATTGTTGCTGCCGGAACTCTGCGAATTGCCGGAATTCTGCTTGGACTGGGAGGAATCGCCCTTGTTGTCCGACTTCGAGGAATCGGAAGACTTGTTATCCTCCTTCTTGGAGTCATCGGACTTCTGGTCCTTGTCGTCGGATTCTTTCTTCTCCTCGGTCTTGGTTCCAGAGGTTTGCGCCGTCTTTTCTTCGCTTGGCTTCTTTTTGTCTTTATTCTTTACCGCTGTGGCGGCCCTTTCCGTAGAGCCGCTTCCTTGCTTTGCAACGCTGGCACATCCAAGTTGAGGTGCCGAAAGGCACACCAGAAGCGCAACGATAATAGCCTTTGTTCTCACACCGATCTCCCTGCCCATGAAACCGGGTGTTGGACACCAGCCGATATCCAACGCCCGGCTCGCTTTTACATCTGCTCGCGGCGCTTCTTTTGATCGAGGAAGACACCGGCTGCCACGAGGA
>USDH01000180.1 GCA_900553415.1 uncultured Collinsella sp.
TTTTAGTAGGCAATGAGCTGTAAATCAGCAACGTAATCAATTTGTAACAAACTTAGACGTTTAAACAAATAATGCAACCGTTTGCGAATTTAGCTATAAATCCACAAGGCGAACAGGTATACTCCTTTATTGTCGTGTAGGAAATACGTAGACAAAAAGGAGGTTATGTGATGGTAAGTATTGTTCTTGCTAGCCATGGTGACTTGGCGGCTGGAATCAAGCAGACGGGCTCGATGGTCTTTGGCGATCAGCCGTCTGTTGCCGTGGTCTCGCTCGAGCCGAGCATGGGCCCCGACGACTTCCGTGCCAAGGTCGAGGAAGCAATCGCTTCCTTCGAGGACCAGGAGCAGGTGCTCTTCCTCGTTGATCTGTGGGGCGGCACGCCGTTCAACCAGATCAGCGGGCTCATCGAGGGCCACGATTCCTGGGCTATCGTCACCGGTGTCAACCTGCCTATGCTCATCGAGGCATATTCGCAGCGCTTTGACGCAAAGAACACTGCACATGCGATCGCAAAACATCTCGTGACTGAGGCTAAGGCCGGCGTGCGCGTCAAGCCCGAGTCTCTGGAGCCCGAGGAGAAGAAGCCGGCTGCGGCCGCCGCTGCTCCTGCGGGTGCCATTCCTCCGGGAACGGTGATCGGCGACGGGCACATCAAGATCGCCCACGTCCGTATCGACACGCGCCTGCTGCATGGTCAGGTGGCCACCACGTGGACCAAGCAGATCAACCCCAACCGCATCATCGTGGTCTCCGACGGCGTTGCTCACGACGAGCTCCGCAAGACCATGATCGAGCAGGCTGCCCCTCCGGGAGTCCACGCCAACGTCGTGCCTATCAAGAAGATGGCCGAGGTCGTCAAGGACACGCGCTTTGGCGACACCAAGGCGATGCTGCTGTTCGAGAACCCGCAGGATCTGCTCAGGGCCATCGAGGCCGGCGTCGACATCAAGGAAGCCAACATCGGTTCCATGGCCCACTCCAAGGGCAAGGTCGTCGTCACTAACGCTGTCGCTATGGGCGATGACGATGTCAAGACCATCGAGGCTCTCAAGGCCAAGGGCGTCAAGTTCGAGGTCCGCAAGGTTCCTTCGGATTCCTCCGAGGATCTCGACGCCATGTTGAAGAAAGCAAAGGCCGAACTGGCCGCTCAAGCATAGTAAAGGAGGGTCCGATACATGTCTGCAATCACTATTCTGCTTGTTGCGATTGTCGCGTTGCTTGCCGGTATGGAAGGCATTCTGGATGAGTTCCAGTTCCATCAGCCGCTCGTGGCATGCACGCTTATCGGTCTCGTAACCGGTCACCTTCAGGAGGGCATCCTCCTGGGCGGTTCGCTCCAGATGATGGCCCTTGGCTGGGCTAACGTCGGCGCCGCCGTCGCGCCTGACGCCGCTCTGGCCTCGGTCGCTTCTTCGATCATCATGGTGCTCGCCCTCAACGGTGGCGCCACCGATTCGGCCAAGGCCGTTACCGCCGCCATCGCCGTCGCCGTCCCGCTGTCGGTCGCTGGTCTGTTCCTGACCATGATCTGCCGTACCCTGGCTACCGCTATGGTTCACGGCATGGACGCCTGCGCCGAGAAGGGCGACTTCGCCGGCATCGAGCGTTGGCAGTACGCCGGCATCCTCATGCAGGGTGTTCGTATCGCCATCCCGGCAGTACTTCTGTGCATCATCCCGGCCGAGGCCGTTACCAACGCGCTTAACGCTATGCCCGATTGGCTGTCCGGCGGCATGGCTGTCGGCGGCGGCATGGTCGCTTCCGTCGGTTACGCCATGGTCATCAACATGATGGCCACCAAGGAGACCTGGCCGTTCTTCATCCTCGGCTTTGTCCTTGCTGCCATCCCTCAGCTCACGCTGATCGCCCTTGGCCTCATCGGCATCTCCCTTGCCCTCATCTACCTTGGCCTTAAGGATCTGGCCAAGCAGGGTGGCGGCATGGGCGGTGGCTCCGGTGACCCGCTCGGCGACATTCTGAACGATTACGAGTAGGAGGGGAGTGATACATATGGCAGAGAACAAGATTCAGCTCACCAAGGCTGACCGTAAGAAGGTTTGCTTCCGTCATCAGTTCCTTCAGGGCTCGTGGAACTACGAGCGTATGCAGAACGGCGGCTGGTGCTTCGCAATGATCCCTGCGATCAAGAAGCTCTACACCAGCAAGGATGACCAGATTGCCGCTCTTAAGCGCCACCTGGAGTTCTATAACACCCACCCCTATGTTTCCGCCCCCGTCATTGGCGTTACCCTCGCCCTCGAGGAGGAGCGCGCCAACGGTGCTCCGATTGACGATGTCGCCATTCAGGGCGTCAAGGTCGGTATGATGGGCCCGCTCGCCGGCGTCGGCGACCCCGCCTTCTGGTTCACCCTTCGCCCGATTCTGGGCGCACTGGGCGCTTCCCTGGCCCTGTCCGGCAGCATCGCCGGTCCGCTGCTGTTCTTCTTCGCGTGGAACATCATCCGTTACGCTTTCCTGTGGTACACGCAGGAGTTTGGCTACAAGGTCGGCTCCTCCATCGCCAAGGACCTCTCCGGCGGTCTGATGGGCAAGGTCACCGAGGGTGCTTCCATCCTGGGTATGTTCATCATCGGCGCCCTTGTCGAGCGTTGGGTTTCCATCTCCTTTACCCCGATCGTCTCCAAGGTCACGCAGTCCGCTGGCGCCTATATCGACTGGGCCAACCTGCCCGCCGGTTCTGAGGGCATCAAGCAGGCACTGACGATGTACAGCTCTGTCGGTGCCAACGCACTCGACCCGGTGAAGGTCACCACGCTTCAGGCCAACCTCGATCAGCTCATCCCCGGCCTTGCCGCCGTGTGCCTGACCCTTCTGGTCTGCAAGCTCCTCAAGAAGAAGGTCAGCCCGATCGTCATCATCCTGGCTCTCTTCGCCGTCGGCATCATCGGTCGCGTCTGCGGCTTCATGTAAGCACGTTTCGGCTTAAGACCGAGAATTGCTAGGCAAGGGCTTTTGAGCCATTGAAACGGACCGCACCCGGTGGGTACACTGGATGCGGTCCGATTTGTTTTTATTGGAGGGCGAGGCGCGTATGGCGCAATCTCAGAACAGCACGGTCGATCTGGCAACGCCGGCAACCTGCCTGATGGGGCTTACCAGTCACGGTAACGTGATGGTGGGCAATAAGGCGTTTGAGTACTATAACGAGCGTAATCCCGAGGATTATATCCAAATCCCGTGGGACGAGGTCGACTATATTGCCGCCGAGGTTTTGCGCGGCACCAAGAAGATTACGCGTTTTGCCATCTTTACCAAAGAGAATGGCCACTTTACGTTTTCGACGCGCAATGACAAGGAAACGCTTCGCGCGGTGCGTAAGTACATTGACGAGGACAAGCTCGTTCGTTCGCCCGACTTTATCGATGTGACGGCCAAGGGCGCCAAGAGCATCCCCTCCGTTATCAAAAACCTCTTCCACAAAGGCAACTAGTCATTAAAGAGCGCCCCCTCAAAGTGGGGCGCAGTCTCCCATG
>USDH01000181.1 GCA_900553415.1 uncultured Collinsella sp.
TACGCACACCCGGGTAGGCCTCGTAGTAGCGGTCGATCATGTCGCGTGCCTCGGCCATCGAGATATGCAGCGACTGCGACAGGCCGTAAGCCTGCTGACCGTACACAATGCCAAAGTTCACGGCCTTGGCACGGCTGCGCAAGTCGGGCGTCACCTCGGACACCGGCACGCCAAACACGCGCGCGGCTGTCTCGGCATGGAAGTCCTCGCCCTCGTTAAAGGCGCGCACCAGGTGCTCGTCACCCGAGAGATGTGCCAGCAGACGCAGCTCGATCTGCGAGTAGTCCACCGCCAAAAAGACGCTTCCCTCGCCTGCCGAAAACGCCGTCTTGACGGTACGGCCCAGCTCCGAGCGCGTCGGGATGTTCTGCAGGTTCGGATCGCTCGAGGACAGACGACCCGTTGCCGTGATGGTCTGGTTGTACGTGGTGTGCACGCGACCGTCTCCACGACGCAGCGGGCCCAGTGTGTCCAGATAGGTGGACTTGATCTTGGACTTCTCGCGCCAGTCCAAGATCAGACGCACGATTTCGTGGTCACGGGCAAGGTCGCTCAGCACCTTGGCGTTGGTCGAATAATAGCCGCGCTTGGTCTTTTTGAGGCCCTTGGTCGGAAGGCCCATCACGTCAAACAGCACGTGCGAGAGCTGCATGGGACTGCCGATGTTAAAGGTCTCGTCACCGGCCAGGTCGCGAATGCTCCGCTCGACCTCGGCAATCTGGGTCGCCAAGCCCTCGGACAGACTATGTAGGCGATCGGGGTCCACGAGCATGCCCGCGCGCTCCATCTTGGCAAGCACCGGCACGAGCGGCATCTCGATGCCATCGAACACGTTGGCGGCGTTCTCGCGGGCCATGCGGTCGCGCAGCGGCGCCACGAGCGCCAGCGTCAAGGCCGCAGCGCGGGCAGCGGGAACAGGAGCGTCCTCGCCAGCACCCTCCGCGCCGCGCGCCGCAGGCAGCGCCATCTGCAGATAGGTATCGGCCAGATACGCCTCATCAAACTCGGAGCGGTCGGAATCCAGCAGGTAGGCGGCGACCACGGTATCGAAGATGCGCGTGGAGTCGACGGCCAGCGGATCCATGAGCTCGGACTCAGAAGAATCGATGGGCGAAAGCTCATGCAGCAGCGCCTTCATATCCGGGCTCGCTACACGGCCCTCCATAAACAGACGCGCGAGCACGCCGGCAATCACGCCGTGGACGAAGTTGAAGCCATCGACTACGGCAGTGGTACCGCCGTCGCCCTCCTCGAGCGCGAAAAGGCCCTTGGACGTCGCCAACCACAGCGTGCGCGTCAGTCCAAAGAGCGCGCCCTCTTCCTTGTCGTCGTCCACCACGGCGGCGACCCACTCGCCGGCATCAATCGCGCGGGAGACCTCAGCCGCAACGGCACCAAGCGCGTCGGCATCGCCGGCGGCTGCGCGAACCATAGCAGGTATCTCAAACACACTGGAGGCAGCAGCAGCCCCGCCCTCGACGCCGATCAGCGCCAAGAAACGGTTCTGCATGGCCGTGATGCCGAGCGTGCCCAGCGCCGCGGACACCTCGTCGGCAGAAAACGCCGGGAAGGACGTTGTGTCAAAGTCAAGCTCGACAGGCGCATCGGTGCGAATGGTTGCAACCTTGCGGCTCAGCAGCGCATCGTCGATATGCGCACGCAGGTTCTCGCCCATCTTGCCCTTGACCTCGTCGGCATGCGCGATAACCTCGTCCAGGCTGCCGTACTGCGCGATGAGCGCGCTCGCCTTTTTGGGGCCGATGCCCGGCACGCCGGGAATGTTGTCGGACGTATCGCCCTTCAGGCCGTAAAAATCGGGCACGAGCGCCGGCGTTATGCCGTGATACAGATCGTCCACGCTCTCGGGCGTCATAATCGCCACGTCGGACAGGCCTTTGCGGGTCGAGACCACGTTGACGTGCTCGGTCACGAGCTGATACATGTCGCGGTCGCCGGTCACCAGCAGCATGTCGCAGCCGGCCTCCTCACCCAAGCGCGCCATGGTTCCCAGGATATCGTCGCCTTCCCAGCCCTCGGACTGCAGAATCGGCACATTGAGCGCACCGAGCAGCTCCTTGATCATGGGGAACTGCGCGTGCAAGTCGGGGTCCATGGGCGGGCGTTGCGCCTTATACTGCGGCAGCATCTCCATGCGTACGCGCGGTTTGCCCTTGTCAAACGCCACGACAACGCCGTCGGGATTAAAGGCATCGATCATCTTGAGGAACATGTTCAGAAAACCAAAGATCGCGTTGGTGGGGCGACCGTCCGGCGCGTTCATGGTCGGGGGCACGGCGTGGAAGGCGCGGTGCATGAGCGAGTTGCCGTCGATAACGGCAAAGGTGCGGCGCTTGTCAGACATATTGAATACCTCGCTTTGGGCTGGGCACGGTTTGCTCCCACCAGTTTACACGCTCCCCGCCCCGCGGCCACCGCACATCAGGCTTCCCTGCCGCCGCGGGCCCGCGCGTGATACGATGGCTCACGGTACATCAACCAGCACAATCGATCCGAAAGGAGCCTGCGTCATGGAGCGTCCCTGCGCATGGAAAAAGTACACGCCACAGCAGATCGAGGAGCTCGAGGAGCTTTGCCGCGGCTACAAGCAGTTTTTGAGTGAGAACAAGACCGAGCGCCTGTGCGTCAAGGCCGGTATCAAGATGGCCGAGGAGGCGGGCTACGTCAATCTGGAGACCGTGATCGCCGAGGGCCGCGCGCTCAAGGCCGGCGACAAGGTGTACGCCGCCAACCACGGCAAAGACCTCATGCTCGTCAACCTGGGCACCGCCCCGCTCGAGCAGGGCTTTAACATCCTGGGCGCCCACGTGGACTCGCCGCGCCTGGACCTCAAGCAGAATCCCGCCTTCGAGGCCGGCGACATGGCCTACCTCGACACGCACTACTACGGCGGCGTCAAGAGCTACCACTGGGTAGCCTCCCCGCTCGCACTCGTAGGCGTCATCTGCAAAAAGGACGGCACCACCGTCGACATCAACATCGGTGACAAGGCTGACGACCCGGTCTTTACCATCTCCGACCTGCTGATCCACCTCTCGAGCGAGCAGATGTCCAAGCCCGCCAAGGACGCCGTCGACGCCGAGATCCTCGACGTGATCGTGGGCGGCCGCCCCGTCAAGTTTGACGAGGACGACAAGGACGCCCCCAAGGAGCCCGTCAAGCAGATGTTCCTGGACATCCTCAAGGAGCAGTACGACGTCGAGGAGGAGGACTTCCTCTCCGCCGAGATCGAGGTCGTGCCCGCCGGCCCGGCCCGCGACATGGGCCTCGACCGCTCCATGATTCTAGGCTATGGCCACGACGACCGTGTCTGCGCCTATCCGTCCATGCTCGCCCAGATCAACGTCGCCAACGTGGAGCGCACGAGCATCACACTCATCGTCGACAAAGAGGAAATCGGTTCCGTGGGTGCCACCGGCATGACGAGCCGCTTCTTTGAGAACACCGTCGCCGAGATCATGACGCTCGCCGGCGAGGAT
>USDH01000182.1 GCA_900553415.1 uncultured Collinsella sp.
AAATTCCGGCGGTATATGGCGTATCGGCCGGTGCGCTCAACGGCGTCAACTACAAGTCACACCAGATCGGTCGCGTCAATCGCATCAACCTGACCTTCTGCAATGACAACCGCTACATGGGTGCCGCATCCTTCGCATCCACGGGCTCCATCGTGGGTTACGACTTTATCTTCAACGATGTCCAGGACCGCCTGGATCCCTTTGACGACGAGACGTTCGACGCGAGCCCCATCGAGATGTACGCCGTCGCGACGGACATGCTCTTTGGAACCGCCACGTACCTCCCGGTCAAAAGCGCCGTGCTCGATCTCGACGCCGTGCGCGCATCGACCTCGTTGCCGCTGGTGACGCCGCCGGTCGAGATTGACGGGCACAAATACGTCGACGGCGGCGTAGCCGATTCGGTTCCCATCGAGCACGTGCTGGAGGAGGTGGGCTTCGATCGCGCGGTCGTCATCGTCACGCAGGACCGTTCGTATGAGAAAAAGCCCTACGAGTTTTTGCCGGCCGCGCGTGCGCGTTATGCCGCCTCCCCCTATCTGCTCGAGGCTATCGAGACGCGCCACGACCGTTACAACATCCAGCGCATGCACCTGTGGAAGTATGAGCGCGAGGGCCGTGCGTTGGTCGTCGCTCCGCAAAAGCCGGTCGAGGTCGGCCATGTCGAGCACGATTCGGCAAAGCTTTTGGACCTGTATATCCAGGGCCGTCAGGAGGCAAAGCGCCTGCTCGCGGAAATCCAAGAGTTCGTTGAGCGCTAACGACGGCGAACCCTCAAAAATTGACAAAAGTTAAAGAGCTGGAAAAATCACGGCTCGTGGATGACATGTGCAGAAACTCTGGTCGGAGCCAAAATACCTGTTGACTCGTACGGTGAGCGGGGTAATATGGACGGGTTACTTGCAGAGCCCCGTGAATCTCTGTAACAACACGTACTGTACATGGAGGAGTCTAAGTGATTTCGAAATCGACTCACTACGCCAAGCAGGGCGAGGTCCAGCGCAACTGGGTTCTCGTCGACGCCGATGGTGCTGTCCTGGGCCGTCTTGCCACCCAGATCGCAATGATCCTGCGCGGCAAGAACAAGCCCCAGTTCACGCCCAACAGCGACTGCGGCGACTTCGTTGTCGTCATCAACGCCGATAAGGTCCAGCTTACCGGCAACAAGGCCGACACGAAGACCTATTATCGCCACAGCGGCTACAACGGCGGCCTCAAGGCTGAGAGCTTCCGCCAGGCTATGGAGAAGCACCCGGAGAAGGTCATCGAGCGCGCCGTTCGCGGTATGCTGCCCAAGACCACCCTCGGCCGTGCCCAGATGACCAAGCTTAAGGTCTACGCTGGTGCCGAGCATCCGCATGCTGCCCAGAACCCCACGAAGATTGAGCTGGAGGCTTAAAGATGGCTGAGAACACCGTTGTCTACCAGGGTACCGGCCGTCGTAAGAACGCCGTCGCCCGCGTCCGTCTCGTCCCCGGCACCGGCAAGGTGACCATCAACAAGCGTGACGCCGAGCAGTATTTCGGCCGTCATCAGCTCGTTGAGAACGCCCTTGCTCCCTTCAAGGTGACCGACACCGCCGGTCAGTTCGACGTTATCGCTCTGTGCGATGGCGGCGGCATCTCCGGTCAGTCCGGCGCTCTGCGCCTGGGCATCGCTCGCGCTCTTCTGAACGCTGGCGACTACCGTGCTGACCTCAAGAAGGCCGGTTTCCTTACGCGCGATGCTCGCGTGGTCGAGCGCAAGAAGTACGGCCTCAAGAAGGCCCGCCGCGCTCCCCAGTTCTCCAAGCGCTAAGGTTTTATCTCCTTTCGAGATACAATGTACAAGCGGGGCCTGCCGATTCCTCGGCGGGCCCCGCTTTTCTTTTTCGACTAGGGTGGGCGGTTGTATATCGCCTGCTAGGGAAGGAGCGATCCTATGCCCCAGAACATCTTCGGTACCGACGGCGTCCGTGGCGTCGCCAATGCCGACCTCTCGTGCGACCTCGCGTTTCGTCTAGGCCGCGCGGCGACCAAATTTCTTGGTCCGGACATCTGCATCGGCCGCGACACGCGCCTTTCGGGCACCATGCTCGAGAGCGCTCTGACCGCCGGCATTATGGCCGAGGGCGGCCGTCCGCACTGCTGCGGCGTCATCCCCACGCCTGCCGTGGCACTGCTCACCGTTCAGAACGAGCTCGATGGCGGCATCGTCATCTCTGCTTCGCATAATCCGCCGGAGTTCAACGGCATCAAGTTCTTTAGCCGCAAGGGCATGAAGCTTCCTGATGCTGTCGAGGAAGAGATTAGCGCCTGGGTCATGTCCGAGGAGGCCATGGCTGCCGACACGCTGCCGACCGGCGCCGGCGTGGGCCACATTATCAAGATGAAGGACGCCCGCAAGGCATATGTCGACCACGCCATCGATACGCTTGATGGCCTGAGGCTCGACGGCCTGGTCGTTGCCGTTGACTGCGGCCATGGCGCTTCTTGCCAGACTACGCCCGCCGCGCTGCAGCGCCTGGGCGCCACGGTGCACGCTATCAACACCGATTACTGCGGCACCGACATTAACGTTGAGTGCGGCTCCACTCACCTTGAGCCCCTGCGCGAGCTCGTGCTGCGCACCCATGCTGACATCGGCCTGGCCCACGACGGCGACGCCGACCGCGTGCTGTTCGTGGACAGCGAGGGCAATGAGATCGACGGTGACTACATCCTGGCTATCTGCGGTTCTGACCTCGCCGCCCGCGGCAAGCTCGCCAACTCCGAGATCGTCTCGACCGTCATGTGCAACCTGGGCTTCTCCATCGCTATGAAGGAGCAGGGCTTCGAGATGGTCCAGACCGCCGTGGGCGACCGCTATGTTCTTGAGCGCATGCTCGCGGACGGCGCCGTCATCGGCGGCGAGCAGTCCGGCCACATCATCTTCCTGGAGCACAACACCACCGGTGACGGCCTGGTGACGGCTCTGCAGCTGCTGGCCGTGCTCAAGCGCACCGGCCGCACCCTCACCGACCTTGCCGGCATCATGAAGAAGTACCCGCAGGTACTCGTCAACGTGCATTCCGATAACAAGGCCGGTCTGGACGATTGCCAGCCCATCTGGGATGCCGTCGCTGCTGCCGAGAAGGAGCTTGACGGCCGCGGCCGCATTCTGGTGCGCCCGAGCGGTACCGAGCCGCTGGTCCGCGTGATGGCCGAGGCCGAGACGCACGAGCTGACCCAGCGCGTTGTCGACGACATCGTCGAGGTTGTCAAGCGCGAACTTCCCTAATGGTCAAAAACCGGTGCCAAGTGGTAAACTGTTAAGGTTATTTTGATTGATTAGTATGTCCGAGGGGGAGCATGTTCACTAAAGTCCTAAGGTCTTTTGGTATGCGTGGTCGAGTCCTTACGTTGGATGCTCCCATCTCGGGCGACGTCATTCCGCTTTCCGAGGTAAACGACCAGACGTTTGCCACCGGCCTTTTGGGCCAGGGCGTGGCGATTCAGCCTACCGGCAC
>USDH01000183.1 GCA_900553415.1 uncultured Collinsella sp.
TGTTATAGATCAAGACAGAGGGAGATTTCCGTCCAGTCCAAACCAAATCTCTCGCTCTTCCTGCAATTTCGAACATGTGGCCTATAATGTTGCTTTGGTTACGCTATATATTGCGCAGCCATTTAATACGTCGCCCACCGGGGGCCATTAATTCCTATCGCCATATTGGCTAGGAAGCAATCAAAGGAGGTATCCGTGGCAGCAGAGACGCCTTGCTCGGTCCTCTATAACGATATTCGCTCGTTCGGCGGTCTTAAACATCTCGAGATCGCCCGAATGCTCATCAATGGAAACTCTTATCTCGGCAGTACCCTGCTCGAGAAATGCTCTTCCAACCGCTCGTATCTCACCCGTTACATCGTCCATCGCAAGCCTGACCAGTGCGCGCCCGCCATCTACAGCGACTTTACCGTCACCACGCTCAACCTTTCCGCGGCAATCTGCAGCAAGCTCGGCGGCGGCGAGTCCGCCTATCAGGCAATCGCCGAGCACTATCGCGGTCCGGCCGCCAACGAAATGATGTCGGCTCTCGCCAGCTACAAGCTGGACAGCCGCCTATATGCAAATGCCCTCAATCGCATCGACAACTTTGACGGCAATGCCGTGCGCGAGAAAAGCACGCTTTACCTTATGCTCTTTGTGGCAACGGGGGCGCTCGCCGATCCCGTTCAGGGCGTGGCCACCGTCGAGCGCTTTTGCGACAGCAAGACGGGCGGGCATTTTGGCACCACCGAGACCACCGTCGGACGTGGCTTTATGGGCAGCCTGGAGCAGCCGCGCGCCGTCGCCCCCAACCTCGGTCTGCTCAGGACACATGCCGACAACTGCGTCGACATGCAAATCCATCCCCTCACACGCGATCCGCGCGGCACCGTGATTGGTTCTTTGCCCAAAACCTCGCCCAGCATCACCGATGTAGGCGCTGATGCATCGCGTGAGCATCTCCGCATTTGGCTCGAGAGTGGGCACTGGTACGCCCAGGGCCTTGGGTCGACCAACGGCACAGTGCTCGAATCGGGCGCGGGCGACGGCGATATCGTAATCGAGCCGCCCCGCGACCAACGAGAGCCCGGCAAAGTCTATCCCCCGGTGGAAATCGAAAACAGCGACAGACTTCACTTGGGTCTCTATACAACGTTTCTCGTTATTGTGGACTAGCGCGGGCGGTAATCGAAAGACGGTCATCGCCCGTCTTTCGTCTGCTACCTTCTACGTCGTAAACGACAATGCTCAGCGGCATACGTGAGCAGTGCGGCTATTATGGTACTTTACCGATAACCGCACTGCTCACGTATACGGCAACCCATGCCAGACAAAGGAACGCCATGGATACTACCAATAGCGCCTATGGCGACAAACTCATCCGTCTTGACACGTTCGACACCGCCGTGGCGGTCGACCCTAGCGCCGAGGACGACGCCAAGCGTCGGTTTATGACGCTTATTCTCCAGACGGCCCACCGCAACAACGGCAACATCGGGCACGTGCTGCGCGCGACCAACACGAGCGGCGAGGTCTTTGCCGTCAAGCTACTCAAGGACAACGCCGTCCTTTCCGGCCAAGCCCCCGACCGCTCCGCCGAGCAAGCGGCCGCTCACCTGGCCAACACCGCCGCGCTGTTCGAGGAGTACCGTCATCTGTGTACCGTCTCGCACCTGCGCGGATTTCCGCGCGTCTATGGCTATGGATCGTGCGAGGATGACCCGCTCATCCTCATGGAGTGGGTCGAGGGCACCTCACTCAAGCAGGCGCTGCCCCTGCTTCCTCACGACGCCTCGGGCGGGCTGACCACCCAGATGGTCGCCGCCGTCGGAAACGCCGTGCTTCGTGCGCTCTTGATGACCCAAGGCCTCGTGAATCCGGTCGTCCATCGCGACCTGTCGCCTGCCAATATTATGTTCCGCACCACCAGCCGAACGCTCGAGCAGCAGATTGCCGATTGCTCCTTTGACCCCTGCCTCATCGACATGGGCTCCGCGACCATGGCTCTCGGCGACGACACGATCACCCGGCGCGCCGACATCTGGCGCTTTGCCACGCCCGCATACGCCGCGCCCGAGATGCTCACGCAGGATATCGAAGGCATCGCGGCCCTTCGCCGTTCGCCGGCAATCGACGTCTATGCGCTTTCGAGCATTCTGTACCAGCTCTACAGCGGTCGCAAACCGTTTGACTTTGAGTCGACGGACGCCGCTGCAACCGGCTCGTTCTATCTCGTAAAGACCAAGACCAAGCCGGCACCGCTCGAGCCGCGATGTGAGGGCGACAAAGCGCTTGTCCAGATCATCATGAAAGGCATCTCAGTCGAGCAGTGCGATCGTCCCACCGAGCAGCAGATGCTCGAGGCGCTCTCGGCATACCTCACCGATTTCGAATCCGAAGGCCGCGAAGGCGCAGGAGACGAGGCCGCGATTGATATCGATTCTGGCACGCACCTTAAGGTCGACGTCGCCGGCGAGCGAGCGCGAGAGATTCTGGAGCAGGCCCGGCACGATGCCATGACCCGACGCCGCTTTATTATCGGTGGCGCTGTCGCGGCCGTTGCGGGGCTCTGCGTTATCGGGGCGGCAACCCATGGCTTTGGCATCCCCGACTACCTGGACGGCATCCGCGGTTCGCTTGACGACTACACCTGGGATCAGCTGCAGGAGGTTTCGCTCAAGATTAAGGCCGCCGAGACCCGTAGCGAGGCACGCGAGATTGCCAGGCGCTATCATCTGCTCGATGCCGATGGGCATATCCCCTATCCGTGTACCAAGCGCGTGAAACTCACCAACGGGCTGGAGGTCGGCGCGCAGCTTGTGGGCATCCGTCACGATGAGCTTCTGGACGGGACGGGCAAGGCTGGACTGACGTTTATGTTCGATGCCGGCATTGCCGAACGCGACGCCGCGGCCCAACCGTTGAACGCCGGCTGGGCAGATTGCGAGCTGCGGGAATGGCTAGACGGCGACGGCCTTAAGCTGCTGCCCAACGAGTTGCGCGCACTCATCAAATCTGTCAAAAAGATCTCGAATAACGTTGGCGCCGCCAGAAGCGCATCATGTCTGAGCGAGCTGCCCGCAACTCTTTGGCTGCCCGCCATGGTCGAGCTGTGCGGTACGCAACCGCCCGATTCGTTTGCCGAGGGCTTTCACTACCTGGCCGACATCTATAACGGCGAGGGCAAAGAGTACCAACTCTTCCGCGAGCTCAAGGTGAGCCCGTATACCACGAACGAGACGTTGGTTCGCCAGTGGAAGGGCAAGGACACCTGTTGGTGGGAACGAACGGCGAGTCCCGACACATCGGAGAGCGAAGGCACACTCTATATGAATCGCGTGGGACACGACGGCGACGTCTTTACGTACGCAACGCCTGCGGAAAAGCCAAACAAGCTAACCTGTGTGATCCCCGGGTTCTGTATCTAGGCGGCGGGC
The DNA here is from genome assembly GCA_900553415.1 of uncultured Collinsella sp. Taxonomy (GTDB): domain Bacteria; phylum Actinomycetota; class Coriobacteriia; order Coriobacteriales; family Coriobacteriaceae; genus Collinsella. The sequence continues at coordinate 3,420 of USDH01000183.1, forward strand.
GTCTTGCCGCAACGGGACCCCTCCCCGTCAATTGTCTTGAT
>USDH01000184.1 GCA_900553415.1 uncultured Collinsella sp.
GCTCTCCGTGCGAGCAGGACTGTCCGAGCAGGCGACCAAATACCAAAGCCCTCGGAACGACGGGATAGAACAGGAGCACCCATGGCAGGCAAGCCGCAAACACTAGCAACGACCTCGGCATTCGAGATCTTGGGCCCCGTCATGGTCGGCCCCAGTTCATCGCACACCGCCGGCGCCCTGCGCTGCGCCCAAGTTGCCGCCAGCCTGTTGGAAGGCCGCATCACCAAGGTCACCTTTGGCCTGTGGAACTCCTTTGCCCACACCTACCGCGGCCACGGCACCGATCGTGCACTCGTCGCGGGCATCCTAGGCCTCGACACCGATGATGAAAACATCAAGCAGGCCTTCGACCTCGCACGCGAGCAGGGCCTCGAATATCACTTTGACATCAAGGGCGACGACGCCTCCATCCACCCCAACACCGTCGACATCGACATGATCGACGACACGGGCGCTACGGCACAGGTCCGCGGCGAGAGCCTGGGCGGCGGCAAGATGCGCATCAGCCGCATTAACGGCGTCGGCGTCGACATCTCGGGCATGTACTCCACGCTCTTCGTGGCGCACCAGGATGTTCCCGGCGTGCTCGCCGCGCTCACGAACCTGCTCGCCTACGTACACGTGAACATCGCCTTCTGCCGCACCTACCGCACCGAGGTGGGCGGCCAGGCCTACTCCGTCTTTGAGACCGACGGCGCGCCCGACGACACCGTCGTCCCAATGCTGCGCAAGCTCGACAATGTCGATTACGCAACGTTTATCGAGCTCCCAGGTTCTGCCTCGTCGCTCTCCCCCGGTGTCTCGGCAAAGGAGATCTTCGACGACGGCGAGCAGCTGCTCGATGCGTGCGAGGAACGGGGACTCAGCATCGGCGCCGTCATGGCCCTGCGCGAGGCGCGTCTGACCGGCGAGGCCCACGCCGTCGCCGCCATGCGCCGCGTGCTCGACGTCATGCGCGAGGAGACCACGACCCCCATCGTCAATCCGCAGCGATCGCTCGGCGGGCTTATCGGCGGCGAGGCTAAACTCGTCGATGCCTCCGGCCGCAACGATTTGAGCACAAGCCTGATGGGCACCGTTCAAACCGACGCCGTAGCACGCGCGATGGCGGTGCTCGAGCGCTCCGCCACGATGGGCGTGATCGTCGCCGCCCCCACGGCAGGATCCGCGGGTGTCGTGCCCGGCTGCGTGCTGGCGCTCGCCGATCACCTTCAGCTCGACGACGAGCAGGTCATGGACGCGCTCTACTGCGCAGCCGCCATCGGCCTTAACCTCACCACGAGCGCCTGCGTCGCCGGCGCCGAGGGCGGCTGCCAGGCGGAGGTGGGAAGCGCGGCCGCCATGGCTGCCGCCGCGCTGGTGCAGATGCTCGGAGGCACGCCCGAGCAGGCGCTCGACGCCAGTTCCATCGCGCTGAGTAACCTGCTGGGCCTCGTTTGTGACCCCGTCGGTGGCCTCGTGGAGGTGCCCTGCCAAAACCGCAATGCCATCGGCGTGGCAGCGGCCTTTAGCTCGGCACAACTCGCCCTCGCCGGCATTAAGAGCCTGGTGCCGTTTGACCAGATGGCACATGTCATGCTCTCAGTGGGCCACGCGTTGCCGGCCACGCTGCGCGAGACGGCAAAGGGCGGCATCGCGCAGGCTCCGGCCGCACTTTCGGCCTGCGCAAAATGCGGTGTGTGCGGATAGCAACAAAGGACGACTCAAAGGTGGGACAAATGTCCCACCTCTTTTGAATGCCTCCGTTTCCGTACCACAAACAGCAGGGCAATCGCTATAATGCAAGCCCAGTAAAAACACGATGAACCGCAAGGCGAAAATCGAAGGATATGCATACGATGTCGCAAAACGATCGAACTCAACTGATTCCCGATCCGCAGCAGCCGAGCAGGCACACCGGCGGCGTTCAGTCGCCGCGTCCTATCGCGCCGAGCCACGGTCAGCAGCGTAGTGCAACAAACGCTTCGCAACGCCCGAACCAGCAGCGTCAGCAACGTCAGCAGCGCCAGGCAAACGGCAATGCGCCCAAGCAGCCCCCCACGCACGCTCGAGGCGATCGCGGCCCCGCACGCAAACCCGCCGAGAACAATAAGTCGGGCAAAAAGACGACGCTCTTTGTCGTCCTGGGTCTTATCGTCATTGTCTATATCGTAGGCGTCGTAGCGTTTTCCCAGCTAGCATACCCCAACACCACCATCGCCGGCGTCGATGTCTCATTCTCCAACGCTTCGTCTGCCGCCACCAAGGTCAACTCGGCATGGAAGCACTATAAGCTCACCGTGACAGGCGATGACTTTAGCTGGACGTATCAGCCCGGGTCCGATGAGCCCATCGTCGACGGCGAAGCTGCCGCAAAAGAGATCATCAGCCACAACGAGGCCTTTGTATGGCCGGTCCGCCTTGTGGAATCCTTAAGCGGAAAGACCAAAACAACCGCTACCCCCAACGAAGTCGATCTAGATCAAGACGTCGACCTGTCCATGCTCTCCGACACTTTTGACCAAAAGAAGTTTGAGGAGGATCTGGGCGCCGCCATCGACGAGTTTAACGAGGGGCGTTCGGGCACGTTCGAAGCCAATAGCTCCTATGACGAGCAGGCCGGCAAGTTTACCGTCGAGAAGGCGCGCTCCAACGAAAAACTTAACCGCGAGCATGTCATTAAGTATGCCGAGCTCGAGCTTGCCTCGCTGGCCGAGACCGTAGATCTTTCCAAGCTCGGCAACGATGCCTATGAGCCGCTCAATGGAACGCTGACCGATGATCAGATTCAGGCCGCATGCGATGCCGCCAACAACTTTCTGGGCGTCAACGTGACCCTCAAGCTCAACGGCGAGGATGCCGGAAAGGTCGACGGCAGCTCCGTGCTGCAGTGGATCAGCTTTGCCGATCCGGCCAACCCCACACTCGATACGTCGCAGATCAGCAGCTGGGCAGCCGAGCTCGCCAACGGCTTTAACACCGTGGGCTCCACTCGCTGGTGGACGCGCGCCGATGGCAAGCAGTGCGCCGTCGAAGGCGGCGACTTTGGTTGGTCCATCGACAGCAGCTCGCTCGCCAAGCAGGTCGAGGACGCCATTAACAACAAGCAGACCGGCGAAATCGAGATCAAGTACTCCCAGAAGGCCGACACCTTTACTGCAAAGGGAGAACCCGACTGGAAGGCATACGTCGATGTCGATCTGTCCGAGCAGCACGCGCGCTACTACGACGAGAGCGGCAACATCGTGTGGGAGGCCAACTTTATCTCCGGCAAGCCGGGAGAGGACGCCACCCCCGAGGGCGTATGGCAGATCAACAGCAACAATGGCGCCAGCAAGCTCATCGGTGCCAAGGACCCCGAGACCGGCAAGCCCAAATACGAGAGCCCGGTCAGCTATTGGATGCCGTTTGAGGGAAACATGGTCGGTTTCCACGATGCAACGTGGCAAAACGACAAGAGCTTCGACGACCC
>USDH01000185.1 GCA_900553415.1 uncultured Collinsella sp.
TCTCGGGCGGTCAGCAGCAGCGCATCGCCATCGCCCGTGCCCTGTGCACTAAGCAGCCCATCATCCTGTTTGACGAGCCGACCTCGGCGCTCGACCCCGAGATGGTGCAGGAAGTCCTGGACGTTATGATTGAGCTCGCGCAGGAGGACATCACCATGATCTGCGTGACGCACGAGATGGGCTTTGCGCGCCAGGTGGCCGACCGCGTCATCTTTATGGAGGACGGCCGCATCCTGGAGGAGGGCACGCCCGAGCACTTCTTCGATAACCCCGAGAACCCGCGCTGCCGCGAGTTCCTGTCCAAGATTCTGCACTAGGCGCGGTGATGGACATGACGGATATGACGAGGGCGGCCGTGTCGCGCCGTCACTTTTTGCAGCTGGCGGGCGCCGGCATGCTCGCGCTGACGGGGACCGCGCTCACCGGTTGCGGCAACTCTGCCAGTGGTGAGGGCACCGACAAGGGATCCAAGCTTGCGGCCATCAAGTCGCGTGGCCATCTGAATGCCGGCGTTAAGAAGGACGTTCCCGGTTACGGCTATTACGACACCGCCAAAGGCCGCTTTGAGGGCATGGAAGTCGATTTGTGCTACCAGATCGCCGCTGCCGTCTTTGGCGTGAGCTACAAGGAGGCCCGCGCCCAGGAGCTTGTCGAGTTTACCGACGTAACGCCCAAGACACGCGGCCCGCTGATCGATAACGGCCAACTTGACGTGGTCGCGGCGACCTACACCATCACCGACGAGCGCAAGAAGAGCTGGGATTTCTCGACGCCGTACCGCACCGACTACGTGGGACTCATGGTCAAGAAGCGTTCGGGCTTTACCTCGATTGAGGACCTGGACGGCAAGGTCATCGGCGTGAGCCAGGGTGCCACCACGCAGGGCCTGATCGAGCAGATGATCAAGGACAACGGCTTTAGCTGCAAGCCCGAGTTTAGGGCCTTTAGCGGCTACCCCATCATCAAGAGTTCGCTCGACGCCGGCAATATCGACGTCTTTGCCATGGACCGCTCCACGCTGGCCGGTTACATGAACGAGACCGTTGAGCTGTTGCAGCCCGAGGTCAAGTTTGGCGAGCAGGGCTACGGCGTGGCGACCAAGAAGGGCTGCGACCTTTCGGCCGTGGTCGATCAGGTGATTTGCGATCGTCTGGCCGACGGCTGGCTCGACCAAGAGGTCAAGACCTGGGGTCTTGTATAGGCGCATCGTCCAAGGAAGGAATCAAATGCTCGAAGGATTATTTGACGCCGACCGTTGGTCGACGACATTTCAAAACATGGGGCCCTTCTGGGAGGGCTTTGGCGTGACGCTACAGGTGGTCGTTGCCGGTCTGCTGCTGTCGCTGGTGCTGGGCACGCTGCTGGGCGTGTTCTCTACCACTCGCTCGCGCGTGCTGCGCGCCATAAGCCGCGTGTATGTGGAGTTTTACCAGAACACCCCGTTGCCCGTGCAGGTGCTCTTTATGTACATGGCCGGTCCGCAGTTTTTGCAGGCCATAACCGGTGCCGACCAGCCGGTGCGCATCGCGCCGTTCGTGCTGGGCTTCTTAGGCGTGGGCCTGTATCACGCGGCCTACATTTCCGAGGTCATCCGCACTGGTATCGAGGCGGTTCCGCGCGGTCAGATGGAGGCGGCCCAGAGCCAGGGCTTCACCCGTGCGCAGGCATACTGGTACATCGTGCTGCCCCAGACGTTCAAGATCATTCTGCCCCCGCTGTGTAACCAGGCACTCAACCTAGTCAAGAACACGTCGGTGCTGGCGCTTGTGGCCGGCGGCGACCTTATGTACCGTTCCGACAACTTTGTGAGTCTGTACGGTTACCTGCAGGGATACATCGTCTGCTGCCTTATGTACTTCATCATCTGCTTTCCGCTCGCCATGCTGGTGCAGTGGCTCGAGCGCCGCTCCAAGGAGCGTCCGCGCGGCGTGAGCCTGGCCGAGCTGGGGCTCGACAACGTAGAGGAGGCCTAGCGCATGGAAATCTTCAACGCGACCAACCTGCTCTACATTTGGGGCGGCTTTGTTAAGACAATCGAGATCTCGGCGCTGTCGATCTTTTTCTCGCTCATCTTTGGCACGGTGCTGGCGCTTGTTAAAAGCTATGCGCCCCGCCCGTTCCGTATTTTGGTGAGCGCCTATATCGAGCTGTTCCGTTGCACGCCGAACCTGCTGTGGATCCTGTTTATCTACTTTACTGTGCAGGGTTTGGACATTGTGATTTCGACCATCGCCTTTACGCTGTTTACCAGTGCTGTTATGGCCGAGATTGTGCGCGGCGGCCTCAACTCGATTCCGCGCGGCCAGTTTGAGGCAGCGCAGAGCCAGGGCTTTGGCTTCTTTGCCACCATGCGCTACATCATTCTGCCGCAGACGTTTAAGACGATTATTCCGGCGCTGTTTAGCCAGTGCACGACTGTCATTAAGGACAGCTCGTATCTTTCGGGCATTAACGTGGCCGAGCTCATGTACACGGCAAATGTTGTGATGGCCCATGCGATCAACCTGTCGCAGGTGCTTATGCTCTACGGCCTGGTGTTTGCGATGTACTTTGTGCTCAACTTTGGTATCTCGCTGCTGGTGAGGTCATATCAGAGGCGAATGGTGGCAGCGTAGAATGTGGCAAAGGGACAGCCCCTTTGTCACATAGAGAAAGGAATCGCGATGAGCGATCTGGAGAACAAGAAGAATCCTGTGGTCATTACCATCGCGCGCGACTTTGGCGCCGAGGGCCACGAGATTGGCCGCATGCTTGCCGACGAGTTGGGGATTCCGCTGTACGATAACGAGCTGCTGGTACGTGCGTCGCTGCGCGCGGGCGAGTCGCTCGATAAGATGGCCGCCTACGACGAGCGCCTGGCCGTGGAGAATATGGCGTTTCTGCCCGACCGCTACGATGCGCGTTCGTACTCGGACAAATTATTCCAAAAGATGAGCCAGGTGATCTTGGATCTGGGCGAGACCGAGAGCTGCATTATCGAAGGCCGCCTGTCCGATTACCTGCTGCGCAACAATCCCAACCACATTGCCGTGTTGGTGACCGCACCCTTTGAGGACCGCGTCGAGATCGTGCGCAAGAAGCGCGGCCTTAACAAAAAGAAGGGCGCCAAGCTGGTCAAACAGCAGCAGAAGGCGCGCGAGGCGTTCTACAAGCGCTATAGCGCCGGAAAGTGGAAGATGACGAGCGGTAAAGACATCGTCGTCAACCGCGCCAAGCTGGGCCGCGAGGGTTGCAAGGACGTCATCGCCGCAGCCTACCGCTACAAAGTCGCCCAGCTCGAAGGCTAACCGACCAAAACCACCACAAAGGGCAGGCACCTTTGTGGTGGTTTTTGTTTTAGGCGGAGGGGAAGGCCTTGGCGGCAGTGCCTATCCTCGGCTTTTGCAAATCTCGATCTGTAACACCAAGCCAGCGAAAATGGCTCTAACTGTTACA
>USDH01000186.1 GCA_900553415.1 uncultured Collinsella sp.
TCTCTGTTGTGTCGGCTTTCCCAGGCACCCGACCTTGACCTTCAAGCCGTCGCTCGCGTACCAAAGTACGCGTCGCTCCTCTTTCACGGCAATCTGCGACACTTGGAAAACCCGTCCATGCTAGGACGATTAACAAATAGCGGTTGAATAGCAACCACGTTATTTAGATAAAGCGAGATGCATGCAAGTCGCAGGCATCTCGCTTGTTGTATTTGCTATCATCATGCGAGTTAACCTTAGGGTCGGGCGGCTTAGCTTTGTTCGCTACAAGTTCCGCACGCAAAGAAGAGCACTTAATGTGCTCTTCGTGCGAGCCAGGACTGTAGAGCAGCAAACATAACCAAGCCCCACCGGGCAACCGGTCAGGTTAGGCTACTTCGCGGCGCCGGGGATGCCGTGGGAGGTTTTGGCGGTTTTGGCTCCGTTTACGATGGCGGTTTGCAAAGCCCTTACGGCGAGCATGCCCAGCAGGTCTAGGGGAACGGCGGCGTTTGCCTGGGCGCCCAGTTTGCCGCTGGCGAGGGTGTAGATGGTGTCGCCGTCGTTGGTGGTGTGCGTGGGACGGATGGCGTGTGCGTAGGCGTCTGCGGCCATCTGGGAGACCTTGGTGGCTTGTGCCTTAGTGAGTTCCACGTTGGTGACGATGCAGCTGATGGTGGTGTTGGTGCGGTCGAGCGGCATCTGCATGGATCCGGCGGCGGCAAAGGCTGCGAGTTCCATGTCGACGATCTGGTCGCTATCGGCTGCGGCGCGCATACCGGCGACCCACTCGCCGGTGAAGGGGTCGACAACGTTGCCGCAGGCGTTGACCGAGACCACGGCGCCCACCTTGATGGGGCCGAGCGCCACGGCGGCAGCGCCAAGGCCGGCCTTCATGCAGGTGGCGGGGCCCATGAGCTTACCCACGGTAGCGCCCGTGCCGGCGCCTACGTTGCCCTGTTCGAGCTTGGTGGGGGTGTGGTCGAGCGCCTCGCGCACGGCGGCGATGCCGGCCTCAATGTCGGGGCGAACGGTGGGGTCGCCAAAGGCAAGGTCGAAGATACAGCTGGAGCACACGATGGGCACCTGCGTGGGGCCGACGGGCAGACCAATGCCGCGGCTCTCGAGTTCGCGGGCCACGCCGCTTGCAGCCTCGAGGCCAAAGGCCGATCCACCCGAAAGGCAGACGGCGTGGACCTTATCGACGGTGTTTTCGGGACGCAGCAGGTCGGTCTCACGCGAAGCGGGGGCACCACCACGTACGTCAACGCCGCCGGTGGCACCCTCGGGCGCCGCGATTACGGTGCAGCCGGTGCCAGCCTCCTCGTCCGTATAGTTGCCAAAGCAAAAGCCATTGACATTGCAAACATCGATGGCTTCGAGCAGTGTGTCCATGTGTTCTCCTATCGGTTTTCCGCCGGGCCTTATGCCCGGTCGGGATCCGTACGGTACGGCAAAATTGTAGGCGCTGGGGGATACCCAGCGCCAGAGCAATTACGAGAGTTTTTGAATCGCGCGTGCGACGCGAGCGATGGGCAAGCCCACCACGTTATAGAAGTCGCCCGAAATATCGTGCACGAGCATGCGTCCTCCTGTGCCCTGAATGCCGTAGGCGCCGGCCTTGTCCATGGGCTCACCCGAGGCGACGTAGTGCTCGATCTGCTCGTCGGCGAGCTCGTAGAATGTCACGTCGGTCACATCGACAAACGACAGGCTCTCGGCGGCATGCGGAGCTGTAGCGTCGCCGGCTTTAACGATGCAGACGCCGGTTGCGACCTGGTGCGTGCGGCCCGAAAGCTCACGGAGCATGGTGCGCGCCTCGTCCCCGTCTGCCGGCTTGCCCAAAATTTGGCCGTCAAAGGTGACAATAGTATCGGCCGCGACGGTCAGTTCGTTGGGCTCGGCATGTTCGGCCGTGACGGCAGCGGCTTTGGCACGCGCCAAGCGCTCGACGAGTGTAAGCGGAGCTTCGCCATCAAAAGGCGTTTCGTCGATATCTGCGGGAATCACGCGAATGTCATAGCCCGCCTCGCGCATCAACTCGATGCGGCGCGGTGATTGCGAAGCCAAAATCATAGCTGAATGCCCTCGGCGACCTTCTCGACGGCCTTGTCGCCGGCGAGTGTGCGCAGCAGCTCAAGCGCAAAGGGGAGCGACTGGGCCATGCCGCTGGCGGTGATGATGTTGCCGTCTTGCGTAACCTTCTCGCCGGTATAGGCGCCTTCGGGGAAGCTTTTCTCAAAGCCAGGGAAGCACGTGGCCTGGCGCCCCTCGAGTAGGTCGAGCTCGCCCAGGATAAACGGGGCGGCGCAGATGGCGGCAACGTGCTTGGTCGCGGCGAACTCGCAGACCACGTCGCAGACGCGCTGATCGGCGCGCAGGTTGGTGGCACCGGGCAAGCCGCCGGGCAGCACGACGCAGTCGTACTCGTCAAAGTTGATCTCATCAAAGAGCGCATCGCAGGTCACGGGGATCTGCAGCGAGCTTACGACCTCACGCGTGGGCATGATCGAGACGAGCGTGGCGCGCACGCCGCCGCGACGCATGACATCGACCATGGTCAAGCATTCAATAGTTTCAAAGCCATCGGCGGCGAGAACGGCAACGCTGGGCATGAGGGTTCCTTTCATAGGCGGCATACAATTAGACGTCTTATACCCCGAAGACCTCCGCTTGCCACGCTCGATTTCCCAATGATTTTTCTGAGCAATGATTAAGTGGCTAGTTGCGCCTAAGGTGGACGACGGTCTCGCAGTGGAAGGTTTGTGGGAACAGATCGACTGGCGTGATCTTTACGGGGGAGAAGGTGCCTTCTTCGACAAAGCGTTTGAGATCGCGCGCCAGGGTGGCCGGGTCGCAGCTCACGTAGGCTACATCGCGAGCACTCGTGCTGGCGATAAGGTCGATCGCCTCGGGGGCGAGGCCTGCGCGCGGCGGGTCGACCACCAAGACGTCGGCATCCTGGTCGGGGAACTCGCGCACCGCGTCTCCGCCAATGACGTCGACGTTATCAAGCTTGTTGATCTCCAGGTTACGGCGCAGGTCGCGCACGGCCGGGCCGTAGGCCTCGACGGCGGCAACAAAGTCGCAGCGGCGGGCGAGCGGCAGGGTAAAGGTTCCGGCGCCGCAGTACAGGTCCACGGCAAGCTCGTGCTCTTGCGGGTCGAGCGCCGTCATAACGAGCTCAATCAAAATTTCGGCACCCTTGGTGTTGACCTGGAAAAACGACGGGGCAGACAAGCGCATCTGGCCATCGGCGATGTTCTCGGTCCAGGAGCCCTCGCCGGCGAGCACCAAAGAGGGGCGCTTCCACAGAAGGCGCTCGATGGCCTCGACACTCGAAGGGGGCAATGTGCCGGCAGAGCCAACAAGCGGGCCCAGATCAAGAAGAGCGCCGTCCTTCGCGGCGATGCTGGCATTGCGGGCACCCAGAGC
>USDH01000187.1 GCA_900553415.1 uncultured Collinsella sp.
GTAGTCGAGCGATCCCGCAGGCAAAGCCGAGGACCAGCGAGACACCAAGCGCCCTGCCGGCACTCGCGAGTAGCCGACCAAAACCACCTGAAGGGTCACATTTATCTGAATAATTTAATCCCATGTCTTTTGCTGCTCGTTGGCGTTGTTTGGAGCGCGGTGGCGATGTGCTTCAAGAGACAGTGGCATTACCATTTTTTTACAGGTAAAGAGGCCCGTTTCCCTTGGTTGGGGAAACGGGCCTCTTTTGGTTTTGGGCTTGTAGATTGGCAAAGGCGGCGTTTGCTGGCAGCTATTTTGAGTTCTTGAGGCGGCGTGTGGCTGTGGCGGTTATTCCGAGACCCATGGCGGCGATTCCTGCGAGTGTGATTGCGCTCGGCGCTGTGTCGCCTGTGTTTGCGAGCTTGCCGGTGGTCGTATCTGCTTGCTTGGTGGAGCTCGATGGAGCGTCTTTGCCGGTCGCGGGCGAGCTGGCGGGCTGCGCCGTCTCGGCCGGTTGCGCTGAGCTGGAGGGTTTTGTCGTCTCGGCGGGTTTCGTTATCTCGGGCGAGGTGGCCTTATCTGCCGCGGCTTTCGCCTCTTCGTATGCCTTGCAGGCATCGTCATAGGCCGCTTGCGCCTTTTCCAAATCGCCGAGGAGTGCATTTCGCTTGGCTATGTCCTCATCGATGTGGGCTTTGGCTTCCTCTGCCTCACTTTCGAAATACTGAACCTGTTTTTTCTGGCTTTCGAGCCGGCGTTGGCAGTGGTGAAGATCATCTTCACAAGATTTTTCTCGCCTTTCTGCCGACATGATCTCACTTCGCAACTGCTTAATAGTTTCGTTAGAAGCTCCGTCGTCGATTGCCTTATTTAATTCTGCCTGAAGGCCGCTTGTCCGGTTGTGGGCCTCATTGTATTTGGCTTGGGCTGCATCGACGTTCGCTTGCATGGCGGGAAGGCGCTCCCTCCGTTTGGCGGCTTCCGTCACCACCATGTCGTAGATCTCTTGAAAAGCGGCAATGTCATCATCGATTACCGCAAGTTTCTCAAGACTTGCGGCGTCTTTTGCGGCCTCGAGGTTTTTGAGCGCTTCCTGCATGGCTGCATACGCTTTTTCCCTTGCGGCGGCCGCGTCTTCCGTCTGCAAGGCAACTGCACCGGTGGGGGAGCTGGTTTCTGCCGCGATCGCCGTTACGGGGGCGATTCCCGCGACAAGTGCCGCGGAAAGGGCGATGCCCAAGGTTGTTCGTCTTGCTCTTCTCGCGAGAATGTCGTTCATCTCGGCACCTCATTTCAAGGGTCGGCGACTAACTTGGTAGCACTAATGTAAGTATACCAAGCGATTGGCCCGCCACTGGCTGGGTGTGCGCGTATGCTCCTCTGAAAACTGAATCCCGTTAGAAATGACGAGTTGTTTACGCTTCTTTTGGGGTGGCGGTACTATCATGGTTCGAATTGAATGTGGATGATGATAGGGAGCGCCTATACATGATTGAGTTGCTCAGGCGTTTTGGTGGTAAGTTTCGCCGATATATGGTGATCGGCCCTGCGTGCAAGTTGATCGAAGTGATCTTTGACCTGCTGACGCCGCTGGTGATTGCCCAGATGATCGATAAGGGCATTGGCTCGCACGACGTGGACGCCGTCGTCCACTACGGCATGGTGCTTGCCGCCATGGCCGTGATCGGCATCTCGTTTACGCTCGTCTGCCAAAAGATGGCGGCGCTCACCTCGCAGGGCATGGGTACTGACATTCGCGGCGCACTCTACCAGCACATCAACAAGCTGAGTTACGCCGAGCTCGACCGCTTCGGCACGCCGTCGCTCATCACCCGCATCACCAACGACGTTAACCAGGTGCAGCTCGCTGTGGCGCTGGGCGTACGCATGCTCATCCGCTGGCCCTTCTTGGCGGTGGGCTCTATGTGCGCGGCCCTTGCCATCGACCTTAAGCTCGGCATGATCTTTTTGATTTGCACGCCCGCCATCGGCCTGGTGTTTTGGTTTGTCATGGCGCGCTGCATTCCCTACTACAAGCAGCTGCAGGCAAAGCTCGACCGCATCGCGCTTATCTGCCGCGAGGGGCTTTCGGGCGCCCGCGTTGTTCGCGCCTTTGTGCGTGAGGACCACGAGCGCGAGCGTTTTGCCCAAGCCGCCGATGACCAGGCCAATACCGCCATCGCGGTGGGCAAGCTCTCGTCAATCCTTAATCCCGTCACGTTTTTGGTGATGAACCTGGGCGTGTGCGCCATCCTGTGGGTGGGCGGCATCCAGGTCAACGTGGGCGAGCTTACGCAGGGCCAGGTCATGGCGTTTGTGAACTACATGACGCAGACCCTGACCTCCATCGTGTACGTCGCCAACCTGGTCGTGGTCTTTACCAAGGCGAGCGCCAGCGCGTCGCGCATCAACGAGGTGCTCAATTGCATGCCGAGCATCACCGACGAGGACAACGAGACGGTCGCACTGCCCGAGCCGGGCAATGTCGCTCCCGTTCCTGCGCTGAGCTTTGACCATGCGAGCTTCTCGTTTGGCGCCGGCGCGGCCAATGCTGTCAACGATGTGACGCTGGAGCTCCCGCTGGGCAAGACGCTTGGCATTATTGGCGGTACGGGCAGCGGCAAGTCCACGCTCGTCTCGCTTATCCCGCGCCTGTACGATGCGGGCGCCGGCAGTGTGAGCGTGATGGGCGCCGACGTGCGCACCTGGCCGCTCGATCAGCTGCGCCATGTGGTCGCGACCGTTCCGCAGCGAGCGTCGCTGGTGAGCGGCACGATCCGCAGCAACCTGACCTGGCGCGACGAGTCGGCAACCGATGAGGAACTGTGGACGGCGCTCGATATAGCGCAGGCCAGCGAGTTCGTGCGCAACAAGCCGCAGGGGCTCGACGCCCCGGTCGAGGCGGGCGGCAAGAACTTCAGCGGCGGTCAGCGCCAGCGCCTGACCATTGCGCGCGCCCTGGTGGGCTCGCCGCAGGTCCTGATCATGGACGATTCTGCCTCGGCGCTCGACTTTAAGACCGATGCGGCGCTTCGTCACGCCATTCGTGAGCGCAGCGGTCGTGGTGCCGTCGAGGGTGGGCTGCCGCTGACAACCGTCATCGTAAGCCAGCGCGTCTCGACCGTGCGCGATGCCGACATGATCTGCGTGCTTGACCACGGTTCGGTCGCGGGCTTGGGTACGCACGACGAGCTGTATGCGACTTGTCAGCTTTACCGCGAGATCTGCCAGTCGCAGCTTCGCCGCGAGGAGCTCGAGGGCCAGCAGGGGAGTGCCGCGTCCGCGTCCGCCCCAAGTGCCACGCCCGCCCCAATCGCCTCTGCATCTGCCTGCGCAAAGGAGGGCTGCTAAATGAATCCGTACACTTCTTCCGGTTCGGTCGCCACGATGACGGCCAATGTGTCCGGCAACGACAAGCTCAAC
>USDH01000188.1 GCA_900553415.1 uncultured Collinsella sp.
TCATTAACACAACGTTCATATTTGACCCACAACAAAACGGCCGCGATCCCAAACGGGACCGCGGCCGCCTGTCAAAGACACTACAGACAGGATGACTTACGCAGCGCCGAGGCAAACATCTACCCCGAGACGTACGCACGTAAGCCATTTTGCATAAATGCGTTAATTAATTGCATAAAATGGCGCATGGATTTCTAGCCGTAACAGGGTAGTACCCTCCGGAGCGTACATTTTTGCGAGTATTCAGCATCGCGGGATAAGATTTTGGTGTCAAAAGTCTTTCAAAAGGTAGATAGTCCTCATGGCTCGACCCATCTGGATAGCATGCGGCGAGAAACCAGCCATATATGATCGTCGCCAAAGCCCAATCGTCGTGCAAAAGCATCAACAGGGACCACGAACGTCACCTATGGTCCTATGCATCAATCTTTAGCTGCTGAAAACTCCGTTTTTTGCACGTCGCCCCAAGCACCACCCTCACCCAGCGGCCTTCTGCCAAAGACCGGACATCGCAGGGCCCGCCATCAGTTTACTTTTAGGCACACTCCGCAGGACGCAAGAAGCCCTCGCCGCACGAAGTGCGCAGCGAGGACTTCTTGCATGTCCGAGGACGCGCTGGGAGGGAACTTGCTCTCTGCCCGGACGTGCTCGCCAAGAGCTGTAAGGCAAATTACGCGACGGTGTAAACCCAGTTGTGCTTGTCCTCGACAGCACCGGACTGGATACCAGTCAGGGTCTCGCGAAGCTTCTTCATCACGGGGCCGATCTCGGTGTAGCCAGCCGGGAAGGTCACGGTCTCGTCGGCGCCGTAAACCTTGTTGTCAATCTCGCCCACCGGGGAGATGACGGCAGCGGTGCCGCACAGGCCGCACTCCACAAAGGTGCCGGCCTTGACCTCGGCCCACTCGACGGGGCGCTGATCGACGGTCATACCCAGGTCCTGAGCGACCTGAACGAGCGAACGACGGGTGATGGAGGGCAGGATGGAGTCGGTGTGCGACTGCGGAACGACGAGCGTGCCGTCCTCCTTCACGAACAGGACGTTGGCGCCGCCGGTCTCCTCGACATAGGTGCGGGACTCGGAGTCGAGATACAGGTTCTCGGCATAGCCCTCGCGATGGGCCTCCATCGTGGGCTTGAGGGACATGGCGTAGTTCAGGCCGGCCTTGATGTTGCCGGTGCCGTGCGGTGCGGCACGGTCGTACTCGGAAACGCGCAGCTTAACGGGCTTAAGGCCACCCTTAAAGTACGGACCGACCGGGGTCACGAGGATGCGGAACGTGTACTCAGGAGCGGGAGCCACGCCGATCACGTCACCGGAACCGATCATAAACGGACGCACGTACAGGGTCGCGCCGGAGCCGAAGGGCGGAACCCAGGCGGCGTTGGCAGAAACGACCTGCTTGACGGCCTCAACAAACTTGTCCTTGGGGAACGGGGGCATCTCGAGGCGCTGGGCAGAGTTATACATACGCTCAGCGTTCATGTCGGGACGGAAGCAGACGATGCTGCCGTCTTCGGCGGTGTAGGCCTTCAGGCCCTCAAAGACCTCCTGGCAGTAATGGAAGATGCCACCGCACTCGGAGACATGCAGGGTGTGGTCGGTGGTCAGGCCGCCCTCGTCCCACTCGCCGTCCTTCCAATGAGCCTCGTAGCTGTAATCGGTCTTCATGTAGCCAAAGCCGAGGCTACCCCAATCGATATCCTTCTTCTCGACAGTCATATGTCGCTCCTTACATACACAGTTGCATACTCGCGAACCCGCACGCAAAGACCGAAGCCGACCGCGTCGCAACGTCGCACGCCCGGAGCGTAGAGCCGGACGGGACACGCGAACAGCATCAAAGCCGATGGCACGTCGATTCGCATGCACGAGATTGTACTCCCCGTACGCGTCTGATAAAACGCTTTTCTTTAACTAAGTAAAGTATTTTCATTTGACCGAAGCAGAAAGGCCCGCCACCGTAAAGGGTGACGGGCCTCAACGGCACGGTTTGCGCGCTGGCTCGAGCTACGCGTTCTTTTTGCCCAGCTTTGCCTTAACCAGACCGACCACAGTCGGGATGATCGACACGGCGACGATGCCGATAATCAGCAGCTCAAAGTGCTCCTGCACAAAGGGAATGCCGCCAAAGAAGTAGCCCAGCAGCGTAAAGAGCGTTGACCAGGTAATGCCGCCCAGCACGTTGAAGATGACAAAGTTGCGCCAGTGCATGCCGCCCATGCCGGCGATAAAGGGCACAAAGGTGCGAATAAACGGGAAGAAGCGGCCCAGGAAGATGGCTAGGTGACCCCACTTGTCCAAGAAGTCCTCGGACTTTTTGATGCGCTCGGGCGTCATGGCCTTGACCTTGCCCGAAGCGATGATCTTTTTGCCAAAGAAGTGGCCGATCATAAAGTTGCACTGATCACCCAAAATGGCAGCCGCCCATGCGACGGCCAGAAGCGCCACGATGTTAAAGCCACCGTTGTGGGCAAAGAAACCCGAAGCAAACAGCAGCGAATCGCCGGGAAGGAACGGGAAGAACACCACGCCCGTCTCGATAAAGATGATCAGGAACACGCAGCCGTAGGCCATAAGCGGGCCGGCGGCGATCCAGCTGGCGATCGCGGTGCGCGGATCCTTAAGCAGCTCGGCGATAAAATTAATGAAACCCATGAAGTAAAACCTCTCAGTTGTGGGCGCGGATACGTCCAAGTTGACCAGTATACGGTTGCGGTGCCCCCTCGTGCGCAACCCCACAAAAGCATGACTCCATTACCAGCAAGTTTGCATAACTGACACCTGTCGTGCAAAGCTGCCAAGATTGTTCTTCCTAATCCCTAGCGAATCGCTATACTTTATTGAATCGCATTGCCATGGCGCTAAGGGAGGGCGGCCGGTGAGCTTTATCAATACCATTCGCGAGGACATCAAGACCGTCCAAGCGCAGGACCCCGCCGCGCAAAACGGTCTGGTCATCTTCCTTTCCTATCCTGGCCTGCACGCCAAGTGGAACCACGTACCCGAGCATTGGCTCTGGGAGCACGGCCACCGATCGCTCGCCCGCGTGCTCTCGCAAATCACCCGCCACATCACCGGCGTCGAGATTCACCCTGCCGCGCAGATCGGCAAGCACTTCTTTATCGACCACGCCATGGGCGTCGTCATCGGCGAGACCACCATCGTGGGCGACAACTGCGTGCTCTACCAGGGCGTCACGCTCGGCGGCACCGGCAACGAGACCGGCAAACGCCACCCAACGCTCGGCGATAACGTCACAGTGGGCACGGGTGCCAAGGTGCTCGGCAACATTCGCATCGGCAACAACGTCAAGATCGGCGGCAACTCGGTTGTCGTCAAGGACGTGCCCGACAACTGCACCGTCGTGGGCGTGCCGGGACGCATCATCAAGCGCAACGGC
>USDH01000189.1 GCA_900553415.1 uncultured Collinsella sp.
TTTTAGCAGTGTGATGTTGCTCGCCACTTTGTCTGTCGCAGCAATCATGGCGGCCTTCTCAGCGTTCAGCGTTGCCAACGAGGCGCGGGAGGTGCTCTTTGCACCCACCCCCCTCTACATTAACGGTGAGTCCATTCCGAGCGCCGTCCTTACCGCGCTTGCCATCCGCGACGTTCTGGCCCTGGCGCTTTCAATCGCATGCCTGATTGTCTACTTGAACTTCTGTCTTGACGTCGTCAGCACTCAGTCGATATTCACGCGAAAACAATGCCGGCGTCTTCTGGTTGTTGGACTTCTGCTGCTCATTTCTTCAATTGTCTCGATTACCTTAGATAACCTGTGTACCGTCCAGCTCCCCAACGACGTCAGTATTACCGCAATTGGCATCTTTGGTTTTAACGCTTGGACACTGGTTCTCGCTTTGTTTGCGCTGTCCCTTTCGGCTATCTTTGAGTACGGGCGGCTCTTGCAGTCGGACGTTGACGCCATTATTTAAAAGGAGGGCAGCATGCCAATCGTCATGAGACTCGATCGCGTCATGGCGGATCGCAAAATGTCCTCTCAAGAACTTGCCGACATTATCGGCATCTCGCCCGTTAACGTTTCGCGCATTAAAACGGGGCGGCTCAAGGGCATTCGCTTTTCGACGTTGACCGCGATGTGCGAGGCACTTCACTGCAAACCTGGCGACATCATCGACTGGATGTCGGACGAAGAGTACATCGAGGCATTTGGAAGCCTTCCCAGCGACGAAGACTAACCAAAATGATCCGTTTTCCTCCGTCCCCAACGGATCAATAGGAAAAGAGGGGCTGTCCCGCGTTGACGGGACAGCCCCTCTGGCTTCGATATGTGCGATACGGCTCGTTAGTAACCCTGGCCGTAACCCTGGCCCTGGCCTTGCTGGCCGAGCAGCTCCTCCAGGTACTGGCGCAGCTGCTCGTCGGTAATACCGCCGTTGCCGGTGTCGGTCGAGCTGTCGTCCTGCTGCTGGTTCTGCAGCTCCTCGTCGGAGCCCAGCTCAACCGTGACCTTCTTCTCTTCCTTGCCGCGCATGAGCGTGATCTCGACCTTCTCGCCCACCTCGTGGCTGCGCAGTGCGATGATCAGGCCATCGGCGCTCGTGATCTCGTCGTCGCCCAGCTTGGTGATGACATCGCCCTCCTGAATGCCAGCCTTGGCGGCGGGACCATCCTCGACGACGCTCGCCACATACGCGCCGCTATCGGTGCTCAGCTTGTTGGTGCGGGCGTTAAGCGCATTGACGCTCGAAAGCGTGGCTCCCAGGTACGGGTGCACCGGCGTCTTACCGTCGATGATCTGGTCGGCAATGTTCTTGGCATAGTTGACCGGAATGGCAAAGCCCACGCCCGAGCTGGAGCCCGAGTAGCTCTCGATAAGCGAATTAATACCCACGAGCTCGCCGTTGTCGTTGACGAGTGCGCCACCGGAGTTACCCGGGTTGATGGCGGCATCGGTCTGGATCATATTGGCGTAGATGGTGTTACCGCTGGTAGAGCTCATGGCCGTGGAACGATAGAGCGCCGACACGATACCCGTGGAGACAGACTGCTCGTTGCCAAACGGCGAACCGATGGCCATGACCCACTCGCCCACGTTGAGCTTGGAGGAATCACCGATCTCAATCGGCGTGAGCTTGGAGGCGTCGGCGTCCTTGAGCTTGATGACGGCCAGGTGTTCGAGGATACGCTCCTTGACCTCCTCCAGCCCGAAATGGTCGCGGTCGAGCTGCTCGCGCGCGCAATTCAGATCGAGATTGTCCTTGGTCACCTCGTTCCACGGGAGTTCCAGCAGCAGTTGCAGGTAGGTCATCTGCACCGAATATTCGGCCACGGCGGGATTCAGCCGCTCGACCTTCTGCAACTCCTTCTCGAAGGTTTCGCCCACCTCCGCGGGCCAGTTCTTCTTCTTGGCCTCCTCGCGCATCTTCTCGATGTCGGCATCGGCGCCGTCGCCCAGTTCGTCCTGGATCGTGCGCATCTGCTGCTGCAGGTAATAGTCGCGCTGCTGCTTGTCGATCTCCTGCTTCACGCGCTCCTGTATCTGGTTCTTCAGCTCGGCCAGCTGCTGTTCGCGGATCAGTATTTCGAGCAGCTTGCGGGCACGGGCCAGCAGGCCGGGGGCCTCCAGCAACGACTGGCGGTCTTCGTCCGTAAGATCCATGTTCGAGCAGATGAAATTGATGATGCCGCGCTTGGAGTCGATGTTCTTGATGGCGAAGGCCGCCTCCTTGGGCATCGACGGCGAAACGTTGATGATGTTGAGCGCCACGTCGCGGATCGAATCCACGAGGGCCTCGAACTCGATGCTCTTCAGGTCGGGCGTCGTATCGCGCAGGGCGGTCACCCGGGCCCGGAAATAGGGCTCGGTCGTAATGTATTCGCGTATTTCGATCTTCTCCAGGCCGTTCAGGATCACCGTGAGGTTCCCGTTGGGCATTTCGAGGATTTTGATGATGCGCGCCGCGGTGCCGACCTTGTACATGTCGTCCGGCGCGGGGTCTTCGACGTCGCTCTCGCGCTGCAACACGGCGCCCAGGATGCCGCCTTCGGCATTCACGGCACGTACGAGGCTGATGCTCTTGTCGCGTCCCACGGTGATCGGGGTGATCGCACCGGGGAAGAGCACCGAACTGCGCAGCGTAAGGATCGGGATGATTTCCGGCACTTCGACCTCCTCGGCGACCTCGTCGCCGCCGGTCACGATCGGAATCACGTGGTGTTTGCCGTCGAGCAGCTCGGGAAGCAGGCTCGCATCTTCGACTTCGATGGTTTCGATTATCTTATCTTTTTTACTCATAGTTTACAGATACAAATATATAATGGTGCAAAGGTAACGATTTTTTATAGATATTTATTTTATCTTTGACAGAATGTTAATAACTTTGCAGGCCAAATAACGAAGCAAAACATTCACACCTTTATGCAAATCGCTGATAAATATTCGCCGCAGGAGATCGAACAGAAATGGTACGACTACTGGATCGACAACCGGCTGTTCCATTCGGAACCCGACGGACGCGAACCCTACACGATCGTCATCCCGCCGCCCAACGTGACCGGCATGCTCCACATGGGGCACATGCTCAACAACACGTTGCAGGACGTGCTGATCCGCCGTGCCCGCATGTCGGGCAAAAACGCCTGCTGGGTGCCGGGCATGGACCACGCGTCGATCGCCACGGAGGCGAAAGTCGTGGCGATGCTGCATGAAAAGGGCATCGAGAAGTCGTCGCTTTCGCGCGAGGAATTCCTCGAATACGCCTGGGAGTGGAAGGAAAAATACGGCGGCATGATCCTCAAGCAGCTGCGCAAGCTGGGCGCCTCGTGCGACTGGGAGCGCACCTGCTTC
>USDH01000190.1 GCA_900553415.1 uncultured Collinsella sp.
GCATGCTTGAGACGCCACTTCATTTTTCGGTGTCGCGCGATCGAGCTATTGCGATGATTCGCGAGGAGTGGCCAGAGTTTACCGAAGAGCAGTTTGATGACCTGATTAATCGTAAGCGTATCGATTGGCGCTTTATCGATGGAGAGCTGTTCGTACTCGACAACTTCCTCGATTCGCTTCGCGTGTACCCTAAGGAGGTTCCGGGCCTGCGTCCCGATTCTACGGACGGCATCGCGCTGCGTAACCAGATGCTCAGGGAGATGGAGTCGCAAAACGGGTTGGCTCGTGCCATCACGCTTAAGGCATCCGTGTCTGTCCCCGGGGCTCTGAAGGGAGAAGCTGTTCGCGCGTGGCTACCCGTTGCCGCCACCTGCCGTCAGCAGTCTCGGGTCGAGATTCTCGACATGACGCCGGAAGGTGCTGTTGCTCCCGCGAACGCTTCGGCGCGTACCGCCTCGTGGTCTTCTTCGAGTGAACGCTCATTCTCGGTGACCTATCGTTATCACATCGATGCTGCTTATTGTGATGTCTACGGTGGCACACTTCCTGTTCATCCGTGTATGGACGCGCCTCTGCCCGAGGATATTTCCGAGGACCGTCCACACATTGCATTTACGCCGTATCTGCAGCAGCTGACGGCCAGTGTTGTTGACGGACTCGAGGATCCGCTCGATCGCGCCCGTGCTATCTATGATTACCTGACGCAGTATATTGACTATCGCTATCAGCCGCCGTACTTGCTTTTGGGATCTATTGCCGATGACTGTGCGCATTCGCTCCGCGGCGATTGCGGCGTTATGGCGCTCACGTTTATCGCCATGTGCCGTATCGCGGGCGTGCCTGCCCGTTGGCAGAGCGGCCTGTATGTTGCGCCCGATTCGGTGGGGTCGCACGACTGGGCAGAGTTCTATACGCCGCAGACCGGTTGGCTCAACGCCGACGTGTCATTTGGATCTTCTGCTCGCAGGATGGGGGAGGAGTGGCGCCGCCGTCACTACTTTGGCAATCTCGACCCGTGGCGTATGGTGGCCAACAATCGATTCCAGGCAGAGTTTGAGCCCTCTTTCGACGGCATGCGCGAGGACCCTTACGATAACCAGATGGGTGAGGCTTCGGTCGACGGTCGCGGATGCCGTCAGCGTGAGATGCTCCGCACGGTCGAACTCATCGAAATGCTCGAAGTTCCATTTTCGGACTAATCGGTAGAAAGCTGTGATAAACTAACTCACGCATTACGTGCCCGAGTGGCGGAATTGGCAGACGCAGTGGACTCAAAATCCACCGTTGGCAACAACGTGCGAGTTCGAGTCTCGCCTCGGGCACCATACATGCAAGTGAGCGTTCAAGGGGGTTGCGGCCCCCTTTTTCGTGCCGAACTCGCGTGAGCGCGCGAAGCGTTATGCAAACAGGCCTGTGGCCTGTTTGTAGCGGCGTGTGGCGAGGGCGCCACACGCTCGAAGCCCGGGGCTTCGCGAAGCGAAGGCCCTTCGAGTCTCGTCTCGAGCACCATACATGCAAGCGAGTGTTCAAGGGGGTCAAGGTCCCTTTTTCGTGTACGTAATGTGATAACGCGCTGTACGTGTTATTATTCGCAAGGCGTTGTTCCCGCAATGCCCTAAAGAGGAACCCGAGGGTTCCCACCTTTTGGCGCTAATGAGCAGCTGACTGGTCATACAACTTAGATTACCTTCCTCAAATCGAGGAAGTCTATGTGTACGACCTGGTTGCTAAGAAGCGCCGGGTTATTTTTTTATGAATGGAGGTAGGGAAAATAGCTAAGTCTGATGACACCCGCATCAACGACGAGATCACTGCATCTTCGTGCCGTTTGATTGGCGTCGATGGCTCTCAGCTCGGCCTGTTCGCCATCCGCGATGCCCAGCGCGTCGCCGACGATCAGGGTCTCGACCTGGTCGAGATCGCTCCCAACGCGGAGCCGCCGGTCTGCAAGGTCATGGACTACGGTAAGTTCAAGTACCAGCAGGCCATGAAGGCCAAGGCTGCTCGTAAGAACCAGTCCAAGGTCGAGGTCAAGGAAATGAAGTTCCGACCCAAGATCGACGTTGGCGACTACGAGACCAAGAAGGGCCACGTTCTGCGTTTCCTCAAGAAGGGCGCACGCGTTAAGATCACCATCATGTTCCGCGGCCGTGAGATGGCTCACCCGGAGCAGGGCCTTAACGTTCTCGAGCGCCTCGCCGAGGATCTCAAGCCTTACGCTACGGTCGAGTCCAAGCCTAAGATGGAAGGCCGTAACATGCTTATGCTGCTCGCCCCGATTAAGGGCGCCTTCGATGAGGATAAAGCGGCAAGCGATACCAAGTAACTAGTGTTCTGTAACCGATTAAGGAGTATTTCATGCCTAAGATGAAGTCCCACAGCGGCACCAAGAAGCGTTTCCGCAAGACTGGTACCGGCAAGCTTATGCGCGCCAAGGCTTTCAAGAGCCACATCCTGAGCAAGAAGTCCACCAAGCGTAAGCGTGGCTTCCGTCAGGAGACCGAGATCGCCGCTGCCGACCGCAAGGTCATCAAGTCGCGTCTCGCCTAAGTTCGCGTTCCCGTTTTTCGTTTTACCGTCTAGGAGTTGATAGAACATGGCACGTATTAAGCGCGCTGTTGCCGCCAAGAAGAAGCGCCGTACCGTTATGCACCGTGCGAAGGGTTACTACGGTGCCGCTTCGCGTACTTACAAGCATGCTAAAGAGCAGGTCCAGCACTCCCTGCAGTATCAGTATCGTGATCGCCGCAACAAGAAGCGCGAGATCCGTTCTCTCTGGATCACTCGTATCAACGCTGCTGCTCGCCTGAACGACATCTCTTACTCTCAGTTCATGCACGGCCTGAAGGTTGCCGGCATCGAGCTCGACCGCAAGGTCCTGGCTCAGATGGCTTACGAGGACATCGAGTCCTTCAACGAGCTGGCTGCCATTGCCAAGAAGGCTCTCGAGGCCTAATAGGTTCTCTTGAATCGCTAGGGGAGTGTCGCGTTGTGCGCGGCGCTCCCTCTTTTTTATCGAAAGCGCTGGTCTACATTGCGAAAAGCGCGGGTAGATAAACACTTACAGGTGACCGATCTCTATATATTCCTGAACCAAAGGGTCATCATCTGATATGTGCGGAAGATCCGCGCCAGTCTTTCTATTACCTATAGAAAGCGATATGTTGTGTAGGACTTGTGAAGAGTGGAATTGACGTCCCACAGGGCTTCGCGGTCTGGCAATATATCTCCTTGCCGCGCGGCCCGGTCGGACCGGATGAGCCGCGGGGCGTGCACCTTGAGAACCGGATACTGCGAGGATGGACACACCAGCTGTGTCGCATCCGGGCAGACATCGAACCATTTGAAATGGTCTAACTTGGATTTGT
>USDH01000191.1 GCA_900553415.1 uncultured Collinsella sp.
AATCGGGATGAAACTCTGCAAGCCCTTTGATGGTACGCAGCGTTCGCTCCGCCGGCGTCAGTACACCCCAATCATGTTGAAAGCAGAACAAATACGGCTCGGGGTCCGCGATATCGTCGGTTCCAACATGACGCCGCAGCCACATGAGCTCCGCATTGTCATGCGTTGCGAGCAGCGCACCTTGCTCGGTCGCCTCCGTGAGTCGCGCGAGCATCCTATTCCGCGCCAACGTGTTGCGAGTCGTATGCTCGTGTTTGAAAACGGTATTGGACACTTCCATCACCACCACATCGGACAAATGGACCATCGTCACCGTTGCCTCCGCTGACAAATGTCTTGATCTGTAACGGGTAGACGTTCTCCAGGTCCCTAAACGTTACAGATTGAGACAAAGTCAGGGCAGCAGGCGACACCAGCCACATCCTCTACTCCCACTCCTGCTCGTAGATGTTGAGCGACTTTACGTACCGCCCTTGGGCGCCCATGATGTCGCGGACCAGACGCAAGAAGAAGCTGATGCACGAGGTGTCAAAGCCGTCCTGCAGATCCTCGGGATGCACCGCACCCGGCCCGTCGACCGCCGTGTCGTTCAGGCGCGCGATGTCATATAGGTAGAGCTGTCCCACCGTAAGCCAGACATCGTCGACGCAAGCGAGGCGCACCGCAATCGCGCCGTCGTTCCAATGTTCCTTTTGCACGATATGCGGGTCGTAGACATCAAAGCGACGGTCGGTGCGCGTGTCTTTCAGCGCGACCATACCAGTCGCAGGATCCTTGTCCAAAATGCCAAAGCGCGAGAAATACTGCGTGTCGCGTACCTGCTCGAGCCGCTTGAGCGAGGCAGGCGAAAGCGATGTCGGCGGCTCTTCAACATAAAGCTCGAGCAGCGTCTTGCCATGGCGATAGGGGCGCTCAAACAGCAGCCAATCGGTAAACGCCATGTTGTAGGCCATGATTTCGTTTTGAGAAGGTTCCTCGCAATAGCTGAGCCACGGGTCGACGATAATCTCGAACTGCTCGCGCGCCGGCTCCAGGAATTGAAACTTCCGCAGCATCCAAAAATGGGCCATGTCGGCAATATCGTTGCCGACGGCTTCGGACAGCTGCACTCGATCTAAAGCGTGGTCAGTCATGGCATCCTCCTCAAACTGATGAACCTCAATTTGAGCTTACGAGGAGGGTGGGCAGCCACGACTAGCGCGGGCAAAATAGGCCTCCGGCTGCAAACCAGATGCTGACCAAACACTTGACGAAAAGCTTGACCGAAAATGCACACCGCAACAAAACAGCAGGTAAACATAGACAGCCAACTCGCCCTTTTGAGCCAGATGCCCGCAGCCACCACAGAAACAACAGGTGGCCACAGCCCAAGAAGTCGGCAAATGAGCACCCACACGTCGACAAACGAGCAAATCGCTCGCAAAGAGTGTCCCCAACGACTAGACAAAAATGACCAGTCATTGGGGACGTTCTTAAATGACTAAATGACTACTTTACAGCTCCAGCGCGTCTGCGACTTCGGCAGCGCAGGCCAGGGCATCGGCCATGGCGTTCACCACGAGCGAGCTGCCGTTGCGGGCATCACCCGCCACATACACCGGCGCGGCATCCGCGGCGACACCCTCCGTGCGAGCCGCGAGGTGCGAGCCCTCGGCAGCCATCACCGGCAGCGGACGACCAGCGGTGGCAACAGGCACGCTCACTGCATCGAACACGCTGTGCTCCGGACCCGTAAAGCCACAGGCGATGAGCACCAGCTGCGCCGGCACCTCGTGCTCGGAACCCGCGATGCGCTCGGGCTTTCCCGCCGACCAGTCCAGATCGACCACGCGCAGACCCGCAGCCGCGCCCTTCTTGTCCAGCAGCACCTCGAGGGTATCCACGCCCCAGGCACGCATCTCGCCACCCATGGCGGCAATGGCCTCCTGCTGGCCATAGTCGGTCTTCTTCACATTGGGCCACTGCGGCCAGGGGTTGCTCGCCGCGCGCTTATCGGGCGCAGCCGGCAAGAACTCAAACTGGCGCACGCTGCGCGCACCCTGGCGCACCGCAGTACCCACGCAGTCGTTGCCCGTATCGCCACCGCCAATGACCACGACGTCCAAACCGCGCGCGTCAATAGCGGGCTCACCGCCGTTGAGTACCGACACAGTCGAAGCCGTCAGGTAGTCCACGGCGTACACCACGCCGGGCGCATCAATGTTCGCAGCAGAAAGCCCACGCGGGGCACGGGCTCCGGCAGCCACCACAACGGCGTCGAAGCCGTCGAGCTTGGCAGCCACCGCAGGATCACTCACGTCGGCATTCAGCTCAAACACAATGCCCAGCTCGCGCATAAGTGCCACGCGACGCTCGACCACGGACTTCTCGAGCTTCATATTGGGAATGCCGTACATGAGCAGGCCGCCCGGACGGTCGTCGCGCTCAAACACCGTCACGCGGGCGCCGCGACGCGCGAGCTCCCACGCAGCCACCAGGCCAGCAGGACCGGAGCCGACCACGGCAACCATGGGCGCGCCCTCCCCCGCCGGCTCAAAGCGACGCGGACCGCCATTTGCCCACTCATGGTCGCTGATCGCGCGCTCGTTGTCATGAATCGTCGTGGGCTGACCATCGACCGAACCCAGGTTGCACGCGGCCTCACACAGTGCCGGGCAAACGCGGCTCGTGAACTCGGGCATGGGCGAGGTGAGCGACAGGCGCTCGGCCGCCTCCTCCCAGCGGCCGCGGTACACCAGCTCATTCCACTCGGGAATCAGGTTGTGCAGCGGGCAGCCGCTCGGACGTGCCTTGCCAAAGCTCGCGCCCATCTGGCAAAACGCCACGCCGCACATCATGCAGCGGCTCGCCTGGGCACGACGTGCGTCGTCATCGAGTTCCACGTACAGCGGATCAAAATCATGGCTGCGCTCCTCCACGGGGCGAAGCTCGTGGGTCACGCGATCGATATCAAGAAAAGCGCCGGGCTTACCCATGGCACTTACGCCTCCTTCTTGGTCGAAGCAACAGAGCTGGCAGCCACGGATGCAGCGCCCGCAGCACCGCCCGCGACATCAAAGCGAGCAACATCCGCGGCGCTCGCGCGACCGGTCACGATGTCAAACGCCAGCTCCTCAGCCTGCGCATGCGTCTTGCCCACGGCCTCGGCCGCGGCGACGATCGCCAGCACGCGCTCGTACTCGGTCGGAATGACCTTCACAAAGTGCTTGCTCATCGTCTCAAAGCTGTAGAGCAGCTTAATGCCGCGCGGGCTCTGCGTCGCGTCCACGTGCTCCTGGATGAGCGCGCGAATCTGCGCCAGCTCGCCAGCCGTCGGGGCCTTGAGCTCAACGCTCTCGTGGTTCACACGGGCATC
>USDH01000192.1 GCA_900553415.1 uncultured Collinsella sp.
TCCGTTTCCACGCAACGTGATGTGGAAATAACCGGTTGGTGACTTTGAACGAGGTTTTCTCGGCATGGCCCCTCCTTTAGCTTGGATGGGCTGAAGATACCTCATTCGGGGGTTTCGGTTGTCGAGATTCAGTTCACCGACTATAGCTGCTACCTGCCGAAATATAATTGCGTTTTCAAATTGATGCTTTTTAATGGTAATTGAGTAAGACGGGCGCGCTTGTTGTGGATGCGGGCGTTGGCTACGTCGATCTGGACGGCCCTCGCGTGATGTCATCGCAAATGGGCTTCACGCATTTTTACGGCGATAGAAAAATGATCGGGCGCTCTTAAACAAAACGGAGCACCCGACCATTTACTGATTGTTTGTTGATGTTTGGCCAGATAAAACCTGCCAAAATAAACCTGTCCCTTTTTGGCAGGTTAGTTGAGGGCGGCTTGGGCTAGGCGGGCTTCGGCGTCCTCCTCGGTGACGCCCAAGGCCACGGCAAACTCCTCGATGGAGCGGCGCTTGGCCTCCTTGAGTACGCGCATGTAGTAGGAGCTGGGCTTTTTATCAGCTTCTTCGGCCTGGCGAATGCGGTGCATCATGGTCTTTGCCACGCGGACCGTCTCAGGCGCGCCCAGCTTGAGCTGCTGCTTAAAGTGCGTCTCCTCAAGTGAGCTGTTGCGCTCGGTAAAGGTGTCGCACTCCAGCTCGTCATAGTGGCTCAGCAGGTGCTCGGCATCTTGCTGCGAGATGGCGGCATGCAGACGGTCGGCCTGCGCCACGGGGTACATGAGGATCGTCTGCGCATGTCCCTGCTTGGTCTCGAGCAACAGCATGGGCTGCGGCGTGTCGTCCCTAAAACCGACGACGGTGCAGACTCCCTGACCCGGATGAATGACGTGTTGACCGATTGAGAACATGCTACCTCCAACTTATACGAATTTACGTATGTCTAGAATAACACGCTGACGTGCGCAAACCCTTACTTTATGCAGGAAAAGCACACAATTCTGATAGGTAAGAGTATTCGATAACAGACGCAGCTCATTCACACCTTTATGCATTTTCAACGCGTGCATAATCTGCAGGCAGACTGGCATCTTTGAGTGACTCCATACAAGCTGTAGTCAATTTTGTGCATATGCAATATCGATTAGCTTTACCCTGCGACAGTGCCCGTCGCTTGTGATAGAGTGCTACAAACTCTGGCTTTTGCCCTACGAGTGACCAAGAGCTCGGGGGCTTTAACACAAGGAGGATCTATGCCCGAGAAGATTGAAGAGCTGGTACGCGCTGCGCTTGCTGCGGCCCAGGAGGCCGGCGACCTTTCCGCATTTGAACTTGACGATTGCGCCATCGAGCGACCGGCTGACACTTCTCATGGCGAGTGGACCTCTACCATGGCCCTGAAGTCCGCCAAGCTGGCCCACTGCGCCCCGCGCAAGATCGCCGAGGCCATCGTTGCCCATATGCCCGAGGACCCCGCGATCGAGAAGGTCGAGATCGCAGGCCCCGGCTTCATCAACTTCTACCTCTCCGTTGCCGTCAAGAATGCCATCTTTGGCGAGGCTCGCGAGAAGGGTATGGACTTCGCTAAGTCTAACGTCGGTGGTGGCCTGAAGACCCAGGTCGAGTTCGTTTCCGCTAACCCCGTCGGCCCCATGCACATCGGCCACGGCCGCTGGGCCGCTCTGGGCGACTCCCTTTGCCGCGTCATGGACCACGCCGGTTACGACATCCAGCGTGAGTTCTACATCAATGACCACGGCTCTCAGATGAACACCTTCGGCAACTCCATCAGCACGCGCTATATGCAGCTTGCCGACATCATCGCCAAGCAGGGCGTTGGTATCGACGAGGCTCACAAGCTGCTGATCGCCGACCGCGACGCCTTTGTTGCCGACGAGAACGACGAGCACCCCGAGACCCATCCGTATCAGGACAACTTTGCCGAGACCTTGGGCAAGGACTCTTACGGCGGCGACTACATCATCGACGAGGCCGCCGAGTTCTGGCGCACCGACGGCGATAAGTGGGTCAACGCCGATCCTCAGGAGCGCATGGAGAGCTTCCGCGAGCGCGGCTATGTAAAGATGGTCGATAACATGCGCGACCTCTGCCACGCCGTCAACTGCGACTTCGACCGTTGGTACTCCGAGCGCTCGCTGTACGTGAAGGACACCGAGGGCGAGACCGCCGGCACCTCTGCCGTCGACCGCGCTTTTGAGAAGCTCGACAAGATGGGCTACCTCTACACCAAGGACGGCGCCCTGTGGTTCCGTTCCACCGACCTGGGCGACGACAAGGACCGCGTCCTGATCAAGTCCGACGGCGAGTACACCTACTTCGCCTCCGACGTCGCCTATCACTGGGATAAGTTCCAGCGCGTCGATCACGTCATCGACATCTGGGGCGCCGACCACCACGGTTACATCGAGCGCGTCCGCTGCGTCTGCGACGCTCTTGGCTATCCCGGAAAGTTTGAGGTTCTGCTGGGCCAGCTCGTCAACCTGTTGCGCAACGGCAAGCCCGTCCGTATGTCCAAGCGCAAGGGCACCATGGTGACCCTGCAGGAGCTCGTCGACGAGGTTGGCTCCGACGCCGCTCGTTACACGCTCATCTCCAAGAGCTCCAACCAGATGGTCGACTTCGATATCGAGGCCGTTAAGAAGCGCGACAACTCCAACCCGGTGTACTACGTGCAGTACGCTCACGCCCGCGTGTGCTCCATCCTGCGCCGTGCCGCCGACGTCACGCCCGAGCAGGCTGACGAGATGGGCATGAAGGCCGTCGCCGCCAAGGCCATCGGCGAGAACGTCGATTACTCGCTGCTGACCGACCCGACTGAGCTCGCCCTTTCGCGTAAGCTCAACGAGCTCACCGACCTCATCGCCAGCTGCGCTCGCGACCGTGCCCCGTTCCGTCTGACGCACTTTGCCGAGGAGCTCGCCGGTGACTTCCACAGCTTCTACGCTGCCTGCCAGGTGCTGCCGAGCGAGGGCCGTCCCGTCGACCCCGAGCTTTCGCGCGCCCGTCTGGCCGCTTGCGACGCCGTCCGCGTGACGCTCGCTCTGGTGCTCACCCTCGTTGGCGTTTCTGCCCCCGAGCAGATGTAATCTGCAGGTCATTTGACCGCGCAGGCTTGGTTTAACTGAGTCTTGAAAGTCCGATCTCCTATGCGGAGGTCGGACTTTTTTGTTTGGCGAGACGGTTTGGTTTGCTGGAAAATGCTACCAAATCGCAACTATACCGGTTTACGGGGGTGAATCGCCAACTGACGACCATGGAGCCAATAGCGAAATTAAAACCGCAGGTAGAGGGCTTGCAAATATTCGGAAAAGGCGGGTATGGT
>USDH01000193.1 GCA_900553415.1 uncultured Collinsella sp.
TGCCCATCGTTCCCGTCGTTCTGAAGATCTGGCTCGACTTCTCCGTTATCGGCGGTTTCGTCATCGCTGGTTTTGCTGCTCTGTTCCTCTGCGGCAAGATGAAGGGCTCCTTCAAGGAGAACTGCCAGCTGGTCAACAAGCTGTACTATGACGGCGTTGTTGATACCGCTCCCCTGGTTGGCTTCCTGCTGACCCTGCCCATGTTCAACAGTGTTGCTTCTTACGCTTCCCCGTTCTTCAAGGCCGTTCTGGGCCCCGTCATGCCGAAGAGCGAGCTGGTCGTCTGCATCCTGTTCGCCGTCCTGCTGGCTCTGGGCCTCTTCCGTGGTCCTATGACCCTGGTTGGCTGCGGTGCTGCTACTCTGGGCGTTCTGCGCGGTGTCGCTTCCTTCAGCGTCCCGTTCCTGTATTGCGTCTTCGCAATCCCCACCATCACCGTCAACATTGGTTCCTGCATCACCCAGTCCTGGGTTGCTTGGGGCCTTGCCTACACCAAGGTTGAGTCTAAGGATTACCTGAAGCTCTCCATCCCCATGACTTACATCTGCGGCATCCTGCTGTACGTCCTGACCTTCGTCACCATGAGCGGTCTGGGCGCCGAGTGGTTTGTCTGATCCACTTTGAACCTGTAAGTTAACCGTAAATTAGGGTGCCGCCGCCTCGAAGGCGGCGGCACCTTACTTTTTAAGGAGAAGAAACACTCCCCTACCCTACTGAGAAACATTTAGGAGGAAAACTGAATGGCAGAACATCGCGCTGTTCGCATGGGCATTGACGTCGGCGGTACTTACACCAAGTGTGTCGCCATGGACAACCTGACCCATGAGATCATTGGCAAGAACGAAGTTAAGACCACCCACGACGACAAGGACGGCGTTGCCGCCGGCGTTGTGCAGTCCTTCAAAAACTGCATGGCCGAGAACGACATTGCCCCTGAGGACGTCGTCTTCGTTGCGCACTCCACCACCCAGGCAACCAACGCCTTCATCGAGGGCGACGTTGCTTCTGTCGGTGTCATCGGTGTTGCAGGCGGCGGCCTGGAAGGCTTCCTGGCAAAGCGCCAGCTGAACCTGAAGGACATCGTCCTGGACGAGAAGGTCGGCCGTAAGATCCCCGTGCATAACAGGTTCCTGAAGAAGAAGGAAATGACCGACGAGAAGATCAATGCCGCCATCAAAGAGCTGTGCGGTGAAGGCAGCCAGGTTATCGTTGCCTCCATGGCTTTCGGCGTTGACAACATGGACGAAGAGGTCAAGATCCATGACCTGGCCGAGGCCCAGGGCCTGCCGGTTTCCATGGCTTCTGACATCACCAAGCTGTACGGCCTGACCCGCCGTACCCGCACTGCCGCCATCAACGCTTCCATTCTGCCCAAGATGCTGAACACTGCCAATGAGACCGAGGAGAGCGTCCGCAGCGCGGGCGTGGAAGTCCCCCTGATGATCATGCGCGGCGACGGCGGCGTTATGGAAATCAGCGAGATGAAAAAGCGCCCCGTCCTGACGATGCTGTCCGGTCCCGCCGCGTCTGTTATGGGCAGCCTGATGTACCTGCGTGCGTCCAACGGCGTCTACTTTGAGGTCGGCGGCACGACGACGAACATCGGCGTCATCAAGGACGGCCGCCCCGCCATCGACTACTCCATCGTCGGCGGTCACCGCACCTATATCAGCAGTCTGGACGTCCGCGTTCTGGGCGTGGCGGGCGGCTCGATGGTGCGTGCCGACAAGAGCGGCGTCAAGGATGTCGGTCCGCGCTCGGCGCACATTGCCGGTATGGACTACGCCGTCTTTACCCCGGAGGAAGAAATTGTTGACCCGAAGGTCATCTTCTTCTCCCCGAAGGAGGGCGACCCCGACGACTATGTCGCCATCGAGCTGGCAAGCGGCAAGCGCATCACCATCACCAACACCTGCGCCGCGAATGTGCTGGGGCTGATTTCCCCCGATAACTTCGCCTACGGCAATGCCAATGCTGCCCGCAAGGCTATGCAGCCGCTGGCGGACTACATGGGCAAGACGGTCGAGGAGGTCGCTACCCAGATCCTGACCCGCGCCTACGAGAAGATCGAGCCGGTCATCACCGAGCTGGCCGCAAAGTACCGCTTGGAAAAAGACCAGATCAGCCTGGTCGGTGTCGGCGGCGGTGCAGCTGCCCTGATCGGCTTCTGCTCTGACAAGATGGGGCTGCGCTATTCCATCCCCGAAAACGCCGAGGTCATTTCCTCCATCGGTGTGGCACTGGCGATGGTGCGCGACGTCGTTGAGCGCGTTGTGCCCAATCCCACGCCAGAGGACATCCGTTCCATCAAGGCGGAAGCCATCGACAAGGCCGTCGAGAGCGGCGCAACGCCGGACAGCGTCGATGTGCATATCGAAATCGACCCGCAGACCTCCAAGCTGACGGCCATTGCCCTCGGCTCCACCGAGGTCAAGACGACCGACCTGCTGAAGGAATGCACCCGCGAGGAAGCCGCCCAGCACCTGCGACAGAACGATGACCGTCGCGACCTTCATGCCGGAATACTTGGCGAACGCCTGGTTGATGCCGATCATGCGGATGGTGTAGCCCCAGCGGGTATTGTATATGAAAAGCCCGATGAGCACGACGCACGCGATGGCGACGACGAAGCCCCAGGAGAGCTTCGAGCCGTTGTCGATCAGCGGCGCGATCTTGGACGTTTCGAGGAATTCATACGACTGGATCTGGCCCTTGGTCTTGTCGGCCAGGTATGTATTCATCAGGTACTTGATGAAGTACATGACGATGTAGTTGAGCATCAGCGAGCAGACCATCTCGCTCACGTCGAGCTTGGTCTTGAGCAGCGCCGGCAGCAGCATCATCACCGCCACGGCCAGACCGCCCGCCAGCACGCCGACGATCGGGTGGATGGCGGCCGCCATCGGCACATAGACCGCGACCATGGCCGTCGAGAACGCGCCGAGCATGATGCCGCCCTCGGAGCCGAGGTTAAACTGGTTGGCCGAGAACATCACGCAGACGGACAGGCCCGTAAAGATGATCGGGATCATCGAGGCGAGGATGTCGGTCAGGCGCTTGAAGTCGAATTTCGTGCCGCTGCGGCCCATGCGGAACAGCGGGCCGACCAGCAGCTGCTTGAGCGCGCCGCCCGTGGCCGCGAGCTTTTCGGCAAAGCTATCGCCGTCGGCAGACAGGAAGATCAGCAGCGTCGCCACCAGCAGTGCGATCAGAATGGCGAGCAGACCGCGGATCACCGAAAACAGGATCTGACGTTTCTTAGTCATGGCAAACCCTCCGGATCTCTTCGTCGCTCTGGTGCTTGAGCCCGAGCATGTATTCGCCCATCACATCGTCAG
>USDH01000194.1 GCA_900553415.1 uncultured Collinsella sp.
CGAGCTCGATTTTCGCATCGATCGCTCGACCGATGAGGCCGAGCGCATCACGCGTGCGCTGGAAAACGTTCCCGCCACGCTTGCGATCGAAAAGGACGAGGACGGCTATCCGATAGCGGATGCCGCCCAGGAGGCAGCTTTAGATGACTAATTCCGCCGACCTCGCCTCGTGCGAGTCTGCAGATATTCAGCGACGCATCCTCGAGCTCATCGAGGGTGCGTCCTCCATTGCGATTTCGGGACACACTTCTCCCGATGGCGACGCCCTGGGCTCCGTGTTGGGTCTGGGCCTCTCGCTTATGAAGTTTTTCCCTAACAAGGACATTGCCCTGCTGCTGGCAGACGATGATCCGGTTCCGCGCATCTACCGCTTTATGGAAGGCTCCGATCGCCTGGTGCCGGCATCTGCGTACACCGGCAATCCGGACCTGTTCATCTCGGTGGACGTGCCGGTCGTCGAGCGTCTCAATAATTCCGCCGAGGTGCTTCGTCGCTCCAAGCATGTGGTGTGCTTCGATCACCATCCGGCGCGCGAGGAGTTTGCCGAGCTCAGTCTGAGACGCGTCGAAGCTGCAGCCTGCGCCATGATCATCGACCGTTTCTTGGACAATTGCGGCATTGTCGCACGTGATGGCGTTGCGACCTGCCTGCTGTGTGGCTTGGTTACCGATACCGGCCGTTTTCAGTACCAAAACGCCGATGCAGCCGCGTTCCATGCAGCCTCGCGTCTGGTTGCCCACGGTGCCGATCCGGCGCGTGTGGCACTCGAGGTTTACCAGAGCATGCGCGTTGAGTTTTTGCACCTCAAGTCCATCGTTATGGGCCGCATCAAGACGGTGGCCCACGGGCGTGTCGCGTATAGCTACGCGTACCAGAGTGACCTTGAGGCCTGCGGTGTCACCTCGGACGAGTGCGACGGTCTGGTTGACGTGGTGCGCTCGGTGATGGGCGTCGAGGTCTGTCTGTTCCTGAAGGGCATTGAGGGCGATACCAAGGTACGCGGCAACCTGCGCTCCAAGGGCGACCTCAACGTGTCCGAGATCGCTGCTGCTTTTGGTGGAGGCGGACATCCCGCTGCCGCTGGTTTCTCCAACAACGGAACGATTCTCGAGACGCTTACCGTGGCACTTCCCATGCTGGCCGAGCTGGTGGGGGAGGATCCCGCTTCGGTGACCGTCGAGCTTTAACTTTTTGGATGGTACATGGCTCGTCGTACACCTTCTCAACTGAATATGCTGCTCGCCGTCGATAAGCCGGTGGGCTGCACGTCCCACGATGTGGTTTCGCAATGTCGGCGCGCCCTCCATGAGCGGCGCGTCGGCCATGCCGGCACGCTCGACCCTATGGCATCGGGTGTCATGGTGGTGGGCGTGGGCCAGGCCACCCGTCTGCTGGGTATGCTAACCCTCGATACCAAAAGCTATGTCGCCGACATTTCGTTTGGTGCCGAGACCAATACCGATGATGCGGAGGGCGAGGCGGTCCGCACGGTGGCTGTTGCCAACGAGCTCCGCGATCCTGCCTATGCCCGTGAGCACTTGGCCGCCATGTTGGGTCCGCAGATGCAGGTGCCGCCGGCGTTTTCGGCTATCTCGGTCAATGGCGTTCGCGCCTACAAGTCTGCTCGCGAGGGCAATGCGGTGGACCTACCTCCGCGCCCCGTCGAGGTTTATGTCGCCGACCTGATCGCCGTGGGCGGCGAGGGTGATACGTGTGTGTGGACCGTGGCGTTCTCGGTGAGCAAGGGCACCTACATTCGTGCGCTCGCTCGCGACCTGGGCCGCGCCTGCGATAGCGCCGCGCACATTTCCGCGCTGCGCCGCACGGCCTCCGGTGTTGTTTCCATTGGCGCCTGTCATGCGGTGGAGGAGCTTTCTCCCGAGTCCGCCGCTGGCTTTGCCCTGGATCCCATTGCGGCCCTGGGCGCCTCGCGTGTTGACTTGCCGGGCAATCTTGCCGACGACCTGCTCTGTGGCCGACGCATTCCCGTTGAGCGTGCGCTTGCCGATTTCGATGCTTCGAAAGCGCCGTTTGCGCTGGTGCTCGATGGGGGACTCAAGGCGCTCGCCCGCATTGAGGGTGGCCGCTTTGTCATGGAGCACGTGTTTCCGCAGGCAATCGGCGGTGTTCGATGATGTTGTCCGCACGCGAGCTCGCGCGTATCTTTTTCGCGGGCGAGTCGGACGAGGCTCGCATCGTCACTGCCGATGCGTTTGATGAGTGCGAGCACTTGGGTGCTGCCTCGATCGCCATCGGCGTGTTCGACGGCGTTCACCGTGGTCACCAGGAGCTCATTGCGGCGCTTGTCCGTGATGCCCGTGCCCATGGCTGTATGGCGGTCGTGGTTACCTTCGATCCCGACCCGGACGTTGTGGTGAGCCCTTCGCCCGCTCAAAAATTGATGACGACGGCCGACCGTCTGCACGCCTTGGCTCAGACCGGGGTCGATGCGGTGGTGGCCGTTCCCTTTACGCCTGAGGTTGCGGCACTCGACCATGTCGGTTTTTTCGCTCTGCTGTCACGCGTGGTCGACATTCGTTCGATTCGCGTTGGCAGCGACTTTAGGCTGGGTCGTGGCGGTGCTTCTGGTGTTGCCGAGATGCGCGCCTGGGGTTCCGAGCACGGCGTTGACGTGTATGGTCACGACCTGCTTTGCGAGGGCGGTGAGGCCATTTGCGCCACCCGCATTCGTTATGAGCTGGGACAGGGCCATGTGGAGCTGGCTGCTGAGTTGCTCGGTCGCCCGTATATGCTGCGCGGCGGTGTT
Organism: uncultured Collinsella sp.; assembly: GCA_900553415.1. GTDB lineage: Bacteria > Actinomycetota > Coriobacteriia > Coriobacteriales > Coriobacteriaceae > Collinsella. The sequence goes on from USDH01000194.1 coordinate 2,768, forward strand.
ATTCGTGGCCGTCACGAGGGCTCTGGTATGGGCTTTCCCACGGCAAACCTACAAGTTCCCGATGGTATTCAGGTGCCTGCCGATGGCGTGTATGAGGGTCTGGTGCTGGTTGATGACACCGTGTGGCCCGCTGCCGTGAACGTCGGCCTGCCGCCAACGTATGCCGACGATGCGGCATCTGCGCATCTCGAGGCCAACTTAATTGGGTATACGGGCGACCTGTACGGCGCTTCCGTTTCGCTGGCGTTTACGCGCTGGCTGCGTCCGTCACGCGTGTTCGATTCCCTGGACGAGTTGATCGCGACCGTCGAGGGCAATATCGACGATATCCGTCATAACTTGGGTGAGCAGGGGGTGAGTATCCGTGATTAGCGATGAGGAAAAAGACCAGGTCCGCGCTGCGTCCGACCTAGTCGCCATCGTGCAGGAAACGGTTGAGCTCAAGCCCCGCGGCCATGAGTTTTGGGGCTGCTGCCCTTTTCATGGCGAAAAGACGCCTTCTTTTACCGTGTTTCCTTCCACGG
>USDH01000195.1 GCA_900553415.1 uncultured Collinsella sp.
CGCGCCAGGGAATTCATCCCCGGCGCGCCTTGATTTGTGATGTGACATGTGGGACTGCCCCTTTGTCACCTTATGCGAACTGACTCAGATAGAGGTCGGCATAGGCACCCTCGGCAGCCAGCAGCTCCTTGTGCGTACCCTGCTCGATAATGTTGCCGTGATCCATGACCAAGATCAGGTCGGCGTCCACAATCGTCGACAGGCGATGCGCGATCACAAAGCTCGTACGCCCGCGCATGAGCGCGTCCATGGCGCGGCCGATGGCAAGCTCGGTGCGCGTGTCTACACTCGACGTCGCCTCGTCCAGGATTAGAATCGCCGGGTTGTTGAGCAGCACGCGCGCAATGGTCAGCAGCTGGCGCTGACCCTGGCTAATGCTCTCGGCATCGTTGGCCACCCGCGTGTCATAACCCTGCGGCATGGTGCGCACAAAGAAGTCGACCTGCGCGGCGCGCGCAGCCGCCACGATCTCGTCGCGCGTCGCCTCGGGACAGCCGTAGGCGATGTTCTGCGCAATCGTGCCATCAAATAGCCAGGCGTCCTGCAGCACCATGCCAAACTGCTGACGTAGCTCGCCGCGATCCATGCGGCTCGTGTCCACGCCGTCGAGCGTAATGCGGCCACCGTCAATCTCGTAAAAGCGCATGAGCAGGTTGATGAGCGTGGTCTTACCCGCGCCCGTGGTTCCCACCACGGCAATCTTCTGGCCCGGCTCGGCGGTAAACGACACGTCGCGCATAAGCGGCTTGTCGGGCGAATAGCCAAAGCGCACATGCTCAAAAGCGACGCGGCCCTCAATGCGACCCGGCAGCTTGGCGGCCTCGTCCGGCAGCGGATCGGCCTCCATCTCGGGCTCATCGAGCAGGTCGAACACGCGCTCTGCGCTCGCCAGCGCGCTCTGCAGCGAGTTGAAGGTAAACGACAGCTGCGTCATGGGTTCGGACGCCTCGTAGATAAACTGGAAGAACGCCTGGAACACGCCGACGGTCATGTGACCGGCGACCAGCATGCTGCAGCCCACGAGCGCAATCACAATCTGCGCCAGGCGACCGATAAAGCGAACCGCGGGTCCGACGGCGTTAATCATAAAGTCGGCCTTGGTGCTCACGCGCGCCAGCTCGCCCGAGGCCTCGTGCACCTCAGCAGAGCTCTGGTGCTCGCGGTTGAATGCGCGAATCACCAGACGGCCCGAGTAACCCTCCTCAACCGCGCTCGTAATCTTGGAGACCCATTCCTGGCGCTCACCGGTTACGTCATGCGTGCGGCGCGAGACCACCTTGGTCACCAGCAGCGATACCGCCGTAAAACCCAAAAAGATCAACGTGAGCCTAACGCTATAGACGAACATCATGATGATGGCGCCCGTCACGGTGCCGATCGACACCAGCAGCTGCAGCAATCCGCGCTGCATGCTCTCGGACATCTTGTCCAGGTCGTTGGTCGCGCGGCTGACTACCTCACCGGGGCGATGCGCATCAAAGTAAGCGAGCGGCAGACGGCTGAGCTTTTGCGCGATGCGGTTGCGCAGGCGCAGGTTGAGGCGCTCAGCAACACTCGACATCAAAAAACTCTGCAGCGCATAGAACGATCCGGCGGCCGTCCAGATTAAAAAGTAGACAAAGATGGTCTTACCGCATTGGTCCCAGGTGATGCTAAAGGTGGTTCCGCTGGCAAACGCCGCTTGTATGTGGCCCCACAGCTCGTCGATGACATGAGCGCTGTATGCCGGCGCGGCGGTGTTAAAGATGACATAGAACACAATGCTCGCAAACACGATATAGAAGCGCCAATGGTCGCCGGCAGCCTCGCTCCACAGGCGGCGCACCGTCGCCCAGGTATCACGGGGCGTCTCGTCTTCGTCTTCGTCATCCACGTCGCGCATGCGCTCTGCCTCGGCACGGGCGCGCTCGTCCTCGGCACGCTCGTTTTCCTCGTACAGCGCCTGGCGACGAGCCTCGCGCTCGGCCGCGGCCCTGGCGGCGTCATCCAGCTCGGTCGACGCGGCAGCCTGGTCGACCGTTTTATCGGCAGCGTCCGCAGCGGCGGCATCGACAAGGTCGCCCTGCTTCTTGAGCTCCTCGGTCATGCTACTCACCTCCCTTCATCTGCGATTCCGCGATAGCACGGTACACCTCGCAGGTTTCCATGAGCTCGTCATGCGTGCCTAGGTCCGCGACCTCGCCGTCCTTGAGCACTACGATCTGGTCGGCATGCAAGATCGTCGAGATGCGCTGCGCGATGATGAGCACCGCAGCGTCGCGCGTCTCGTCCTGCAGCGCATGGCGCAGGGCCGCATCGGTCTTAAAGTCCAGGGCCGAAAAACTGTCGTCGAAGATATACAGGTCGGCGCGCTTCATGAGCGCGCGGGCAATTGCCAGGCGTTGGCGCTGACCACCCGAGAAGTTCGTACCGCCTTGGGCAACCGGGGTATCGAGCCCCTGCGGCTGATCGAGCACAAAGGTGCTCTGGGCAACCTGCAGCGCATGAAGCATGTCCGCCTCGGTCGCGTCCTCGTTGCCAAAGCGCAGATTGCTTGCCACGGTACCCGAGAACAGCCACGCCTTCTGCGGCACATAGGCAATGCGCCCGCGAATCTCACCTTGCGAAAGCTCGCGAAGATCAACGCCGTCCAGGCGAATGACGCCCTTGGTGGCATCGTGGAAGCGCAGCAGGAGCTTGGCCACCGTCGACTTGCCCGAACCCGTCGAGCCAACGATTGCGGTCGTCTGACCGCGGCGACAGGTAAAGTTCAGATCGCACAGTGTGTCCTCGTCGGCGTCGTCAAAGCGAAACGACATGTGATCGAACACGGCGACCGCATCGGCCCCGTCCTTTGAGTCGGACGCGGCCGCATCAAGCGTACGCCGGCCATCGACGATGCTCGGCTCAATCTCCAACACCTGCTGCGCGCGGTTCAGACATGCGGCGGCACGCGGAAGCGTCAGCACCACCATCTGCGCCATCATCACAAAGAACAGGATCAGAAGTGCGTACTCCAGCACCGCCGAGATGCTCGCAATCTGCATGGCGTGGGCGCCCACGCGGTTGCCGCCCACCCACAGGACCGCCACCTCGGCGATATTCATCAAAAAGAAGGTGGAGCTGTCGAGGCCCACAAACAGATGGTTGACCTTGATGGCATTGTCCGCGTAATCGCTAAACACCTCGTCCAGGCGCTGCTCCTCGTGGCGCTCTTTATTAAAAGCGCGGATGACGCGCACGCCCACGATGTTCTCGCGCAGTACCACGTTCATACGGTCGATAAAGCTCTGAAGGCGCATAAAAAT
>USDH01000196.1 GCA_900553415.1 uncultured Collinsella sp.
TGATACCATTGGTACACATAGCGACTCCTTTTATTGAGGGAAAGCGTTGCTTTCTTTGATTATCAGATTGGGGGCAAACCCTCTTTGACGGGCATCAAACGATGCACTGCGTTTTCTTATTATGGTCCTGCCAAGGTGAAGTTATCACCGTTTTCGTTTAACGGTGTGAATTTTTTCACATTTTGTGTGACTAACCGATTTCAAGGCCACTGAGACCCCTTGGCTCCTCGGCAACGACGGATCTCGCTATTATGCTAAGCAGCGAAGGAGAACGACATGCCAACACCACAGCCAACAACATACGAGCGCATCGCGCAGAACCATGTCAACTCGTTCCAGGGAACGTATCACGGCCCCATAGGAGCTGCAGCGGTCATCGTCTCCACCGAAGAGCCAGCTGAAGAAACAAAACGCGCGCTCACCGCAAGCTTCAAGGCGCTTGGCTATGCACCGCAGGCAATTGGCTGGGCTCAAACCGCCACTTCGGGCGAATCCGATGCTAGCGGCGATCTGTTCACCCTTATCGAAGGAATCGACCCGCTCTGCGTCGTTTCCACAAGCCATGCCAGCACCGAAGCTCTTTCACGCAGCTACAACACGCCCCTTTCCATTGAGACGAAAACACTCTTGCTTGGCCGCGATTGCCGCTGCTTCGAGGATCTTGACGCCCTTATCGCCACCGAGGCGGGTAAACACAAAGCCTGGGGGCTTTTGAAAACGCTGCCGAAGCTGTAGCGGGGCAACCTCGCACTTCGAAGAACTATCGTGTGCAATTCCACGCAAACGCCAGAGGCGCCCCATGATGAAAGGCGATGGTTTTCAGCCTGCAAGCACCCGCGACATTCGCAAGGTCGCCCCCCTCATCGAGCGGTGGCGACGTCGGATCAGGAACGATAGTTAACGGTTCACAGCCTCTGTTGAATTCCTGCGCGTACCGCGCGCTGCAACCGCTGGTGGTATCCTGCTTATATCTATATATCAATGAAAGGCAACGCACATGTCCAACAAAAGCCTTGCCGGCGAGCACAGCGCCCAGACCATCTTGGTTACCGGCGGTGCCGGCTTCATCGGCAGCCACACCTGCATCGAGCTGCTTGAACAAAACTACAACGTCGTTATCTTGGACGACCTCTCCAATTCCTGCGCTACCGCAGTCGACCGTATTCGCGAGCTTTCCGGCGCCAGCGCCAACCAGTTGAAATTCGTCGAGGCTTCCATTCTCGACCGCGAAGCATGCGAGCGCGTGTTCTCCGAGAACGACATCGATGCCATCATCCATTTCGCAGGCTTCAAGGCTGTAGGTGAATCCACCCAGAAACCGCTCGAGTACTACTGGAACAACGTAGCGGGTTCGCTGGTGCTCTTCGACGTTGCCCGCAACCATGGCGTGAAGAACATCATCTTCTCTTCGTCCGCAACGGTTTACGGCGAGCCTGAAATGATTCCAATCACCGAGGAATGCCCGCTTCACGAAGCCACCAATCCTTACGGCGAAACCAAGGTTATGCTCGAGCGCATTCTGACCGACTTCTACCGCGCTGACAGCGAATGGAACGTCGTTCTGCTTCGCTACTTCAATCCCATCGGTGCGCACGTTTCCGGCCGCATCGGCGAAGACCCGAAGGACATCCCGAACAACTTGCTTCCCTACGTTGCCCAGGTTGCCGTTGGAAAGCTGGAGTGCATTCAGGTGTTCGGCAACGACTACCCCACCCCCGACGGCACCGGCGTGCGCGACTACATCCACGTCGTGGACCTGGCCCGCGGCCATGTCTGCGCTATCCGGAAGCTGGAGACCAAGTGCGGCCTCTTCATCTGCAACCTGGGCACCGGCCACGGCTACAGTGTGCTGGATGTCATCCATGCCTTCGAGAAGGCCTGCGGCAAAAAGATCCCCTATGTCATCGACCCGCGCCGCCCCGGCGACATCGCCGAGTGCTACGCCGACCCCTCCAAGGCCAAGCGTGAGCTGGGCTGGGAGGCTGAGTACGGCATCGAGGAGATGTGCGCCGACAGCTGGAACTGGCAGCAGAAGAACCCCGACGGCTACCACACCGTGAAGTAAAAAACCAACGAAAATGCAAGGCTCGCTTCGTCCGCTCCACACCGGATGAGGCGGGCTTTTTTTCGCTGTCTGCCTTGACAATGCCGGGCAGTTAGCATATATTAAAACTGTTTCTATAAGCTAACAATCTGTCGAAACAGAAAGGCATTGGCCATGACATTAAAAGAACTGAAGATCGGCGAAAGTGCCGTTATTGACGCAGTGGGCGGGGCGGGAGCCCTGCGGCAGCATTTTCTGGACATGGGGCTGATCCCCGGCGAAAAGGTCACGCTGGTGAAGTTTGCACCCATGGGCGACCCCATGGAGCTGCAGATCCACGGCTATGAACTGACCCTGCGCCTGGACGACGCAGCACAGATCGAGATCACCCCGGCAGCGGCCGCGCCCGCCGCTGCACCCGCCCGGCGGGAGAACAAGATGGTGGAGCATCCGGGTCTGGGCGAAGGCGGACGCTACCACACCAAACAGGGCGAGCATCCCCTGCCGGAGGGCAAGACCCTGACCTTTGCGCTGGCGGGCAACCAGAACTGCGGCAAGACGACCCTGTTCAACCAGCTCACTGGCTCCAACCAGCATGTGGGCAACTTCCCCGGCGTCACGGTGGACCGGAAGAGTGGTGCCATCAAGGAGCACCCTGAAACGGAAGTCACCGACCTGCCCGGCATCTACTCGATGTCGCCCTATTCCAGCGAGGAGATCGTCACCCGCCAGTTCATCATCGGCGAAAAGCCGACCGGCATCATCAACATCGTGGACGCGACCAACATCGAGCGCAACCTGTACCTGACGATGCAGCTCATGGAGCTGGATACCCCCATGGTGCTGGCCCTGAACATGATGGACGAGGTGCGCGGCAACGGCGGCACCATCCGCATCAACCAGATGGAAGCCATGCTGGGCATCCCGGTGGTGCCCATCTCGGCGGCTAAGAACGAGGGCGTGGACGAACTGGTGGACCATGCGATCCATGTGGCCAAGTACCAGGAGCGTCCGGGCCGGCTCGACTTCTGCGGCGAGGAGGACCACGGCGGCGCGGTGCACCGCTGCATCCACGGTATCATCCACCTCATCGAGGATCACGCCAGAGCGGCCGGCATCCCGGTGCGGTTCGCGGCCACCAAGCTGGTGGAGGGCGACGCCCGCATTGAGGAAGCCCTCAAACTGGACCAGAACGAAAAAGAGATGATCGAGCACATCATCGTGCAGATGGAGCAGG
>USDH01000197.1 GCA_900553415.1 uncultured Collinsella sp.
TACGATGCTGTGCTGTTTGCCGATGTCGATCTGGACAGCTATCCGCTCTCGCACGAGGAGGGACCGCTGGCTACGCTGACGGCGAGCCTTGGTCGCGAGGGCGTGACGCTTGAGCCTGCGGCCCTGCTGCGCGTGCGCTTTGGCCGTGCGATGCAAGCGTCGCGTGGTCCGGTTGCGCTCGCCCGCGTGACGCACGATCGCCAGGCGCGCGAGTGCTATCCGGCTGCCGTGTGGACCGAGCTGCGGGCGCACGCCGAGGCCGCTGACGCCGACAAGGCCGCTGACGATGCTAGGGCCGCTGACGATGCTAAGGCCGCTGACGATGCTAAGGCCACTGGTGACGCTAAGGCCGCTGACGCCGACAAGGCGAAGTGCGTGGGTGAGGGCGATATCGTAAGGGACTTCGATCCCGCGGCAGGCGAAGGTCTCAAGTGCGAGCGCGTGACCTGTGAAGCCCCTCAGCATCTGAGTGCCGAGGCCGTGCCGTATTTGGTCCTGCGCCGTCGCGATGGCGAGGGCGAGGGCGCGCCGCTCGTGCCGCGCCTGACGTCCGCCTCGCAGATCGAGGCCTATTCCACCTGCCCGCTGTGCTGGTTCGTCTCGTATCGCGTCAAACCTCAGTCCATCGATGCGGGCTTTGGCAACATGGAGAAGGGCAACTTTGTCCATGACGTGCTGGAGCACTTGCATGCACGTCTTCCGCAGGAGGGCATGGAGCGCGTGACGCCCATGAATCTGCCGCGCGCGCAGGGGCTGTTGCGCGAGGTCTTTGCCGAGACCCTGGCCGAGCATGCGGGCAAGCGCGGTACCGAGGGCCCGCTGGTGCCGCTCTCTCCAGTGGAGGAGCGCCAGGTGGCTGAGATCTTGCCGCAGCTGGAGGGCGTGCTTGCCTACGAGTCCGAGGCGCTTGCCCCCTTTGTCCCGCGCTACCTTGAGTTCGCCTTTAATGAACTTAAGGTCGAGTATGCTGGTTGGCCGCTTGGCGGGCGCATCGACCGCGTGGACGTGGACGCCGAGAATCGTGCCGTGGTGATCGATTACAAGCATCGCACGGGCGTTGAGGAGTTTAAACTCGCCGACCCCACGGTGCGCGACGAGGAATCGGGCGAGGCCGCCATCGACGACCCGCGGTGGCTGCCGCCCCATACCCAGACGCTTATCTATGCGCAGGCCATGCGCCGGGCGCTGGATTTGGACACCCGCGCGGCGCTCTACTTTTCGACCAAGGGCGGCAAGCCGGCGTTGCGCGGCGCCGCGAGCGCCGAGCTGCTCGAGGAAGAGCGCGGCGACGGTCGCATCCCGGGCCTTAAGAAAGGTTTCCCCGGCGAGGGTGGCAGCATGGACTTCGACGCCCTGCTCGATCGCGTGGAGGCCGGCATCGCCGAGCGCCTGCGCGAGCTCGAGGCGGGCAACGTTGCCGCCGTCGACCCGGCGTCGACGCAGGCCGCGCATGCCCGCTGCTCGTATAACCACGAAGGAACGTTTGTAAGGAGGGACGTGTAGACCATGGATCTTTCGACCTTGATGCCGCAACAGCTGCAGATCGTCAAGACGCTCGACCGTCCGCTGTTTGTCTCGGCGGGCGCCGGTTCGGGCAAGACCTTTACCCTCACGCGTCGCATCGTCTACGCGCTCTCGCCCGAATCCGGTCCGTTCGTTGAGCATCTGGACCAGGTGCTCGCCATCACCTTTACCAAAGATGCCGCGGCCGAGATTCGCGACCGCGTGCGCCGTGCGCTTATCGACGAGGGCATGGGCGAGGAAGCACTGACCGTCGACGACGCGTGGATCTCGACCATTCACGGCATGTGCTCGCGTATCCTGCGCGCACACGCGCTGGAGCTGGGCATCGATCCCGAGTTCACGGTGCTCACCGATACCGACGAGCTCATGGATCAGGCTGTCGAGCATGTGCTGGGTCGCGCGACGGCGCCCGATGCCGCCCCCGAGCTCGCGGCATCGCTCAAGGCCCTCTATGCCTGGTATCCCATGGCGGGCGAGGGCGGTTCCTTTGGCGGCGGTACGACCATCAAGGGTCTGGTGCGCGAGCTGCTGGAGCTGTCGAGCCAGTTGCCGGGCGGTATGGACGACGTGCGCGTGGCGCGCGGCCAGGCCGATACCTCGGCACTCGCCGATGCCTATCGTGCGGCGCTGGGCGCAAGCAAGGCCACGACCGAGAAAGCGCAGGTGGCACTCGACGCCATCGACGCGTTTGAGGCGAGCGGCAAAACCATGGAGGATGCGGCGCGACTCATGATGTCGTGCGGCATGCCTCGGGCGAGTAAGGCGTTTCCTAAGGAGCAGGTGGAGCTACTCAAGGCCGAGGCCGCCGATGCATTTATCAATATCGTGCTGGCCTGCGGTGGCCCCGCGCTCGATGCGCTGGTGGGCTTGGCCCGTTCTGTGGAGGCGGAGTACCGTGCGCTCAAGGCCGACCAGTCCGCGCTCGACAACAACGACTTGCTCCGCATGGCGTATGAGGCGCTGCGCGACTACCCGGCTATTCGAGCGGCCTATGAAGGCCGCTTTAAGATGGTCATGATCGATGAGTTTCAGGATACCGACCAGATGCAGGTCGATTTGATTCGCTATCTGACGGGTGCGGGGGAGCGCGCGCTGTGCACCGTAGGCGATGCACAGCAGTCCATCTATCGCTTCCGTGGGGCAGAGGTCGAGGTGTTCCGTCGCCAGGAGCGCAAGGTGGGCTCCTCTGCTGCGCCCGAGACCTCCGTCGCATCCGACGCCCCTGCCGGCGAGCTCGTCAAACTCGTGCGCAACTTCCGCAGCCACGACGAGGTGCTGCGCTATGTGGCGCGCGTCTTTGACGGCGATACCGGTGGTTTGATGCAGGGGTTCTTGGATCTTGAGCCGAGTGACGATCGCGAGGACAAGCTCAAGGCAAAGGCTTCGCGCCGCCAGGCGCTGCTCGTTGCCGGCGGCAGCACCCAGGAACGAACGCAGGCGAAAGCTCGTGCGATTGCGGAGCGGTTCCAAGCGCTCGTTAAAGCGGGCCAGCCCCAGGGCGGCATGGTGCTGCTACTGGGCCGCATGACCAACGCCGACGTCTACGCCCAGGCCTTCCGCGACCAGGGGCTCGACTGCGTGATCGCAGGCGGCTCGGTCTTTGCCCAGGCTGCCGAGGTCCAAACGGTGCGTGCCCTGGTGTGCGCGCTTGCTAACCCGGCCGATACGGCGCAGGGTCTTATGCCGCTGCTGGCCTCGCCGATGTTTGCGCTCGGCGCTCAGGAATTCCTGGCGCTGGCGACCAAGCTGGA
>USDH01000198.1 GCA_900553415.1 uncultured Collinsella sp.
CGTCCCAGAAAAATCATCGCCAAGGTAGTCAAAATAGCCCCGTCCCAAATTAGCTACCCGTACCTTACACAACGGTAAGGCAAGCGTAAGCCATATCGATGGTAGCCGACTCGGCTTCTTGCGACTATAGATGCCGTAGACTAATCGCAAGAAAGGACTCGGTATGCAAACCACGCAAACGGCGACCCCGGTACTGGAGGTCGCGCATCTCGAAAAGGTATATGGAGCGCTGGGCAACGTGACCCGCGCGCTCAACGACGTCAGCTTTACCGTCAACCGCGGCGAATTCGTTGGCATCATGGGCGCCTCGGGCTCGGGCAAGTCGACGTTGCTCAACTGCGTCTCGACCATCGATAGCGCCACGAGCAGCACCATCCGCATCAACGGCCAGGACGTGACGCGCATGAAGCAGGCCAAGCTCTCGCAGTTCCGCCGCGAGGAGCTCGGCTTTATCTTCCAGGACTCCAACCTGCTCGATACGCTCACAGCACGCGAGAACATCGCCCTGCCGCTCACCATCGCCCGCACAAACTCGGCAGAGATCTCGACCCGCGTGCAGGACGTGGCCGCGCGCCTGTCCATTAGCCAGGTGCTCGACAAGTACCCCTACCAGATGTCCGGCGGCCAGCAGCAGCGCGTTGCCGCGGCTCGCGCGCTCGTCACCGACCCCACCATGATCATGGCCGACGAGCCCACCGGCGCCCTCGATTCCAAGAGCGCTCGCCTGCTGCTCGAGAGCCTGGAGGCCCTTAACCGCCGCCTACGCGCTACCGTGCTCATGGTCACGCATGACAGCTTTGCCGCCAGCTACACGAGCCGCGTGCTGTTTATCCGCGACGGCAAGATCTTCACCGAGCTGCGCCGCGGCGACACCGACCGTCGCGAGTTCTTCGACCGCATTATGGAGGTCGTTGCCATGATGGGCGGTGAGGGCTCCGATGCTCTGTAAACTCGCTTGGGGCAACGTCCGCCGTGCCGGCCGCGACTACCTCGTCTACCTTTTGACGCTCACCCTGGGCGTCACGGTCTTCTATGCCTTTAACACCATCTCGATGCAGGTCGACATCGCCGGCATCGATGAAGAGGGCTTGGCGCAGGTTATGGGCAGCATGCTCGGCGACCTGACGTACTTTTTGGCCGGTGTCATGGCCTTTTTGATGGTGTACGCCAATAACTTCATCATGAAACGCCGCAAGAAGGAGTTTGGCCTGTACCAGGTGCTCGGCATGGGGCGCGGGCGCGTCGCTACGATCATGGCGCTCGAGACCGTGATCGTATCGGTCGTGGCCTTTGTCGCCGGCATTGTGCTGGGTGTGGGACTCTCCCAGCTCATGACGTTCTTTACGGCCTCGCTCTTTAAGACACAGATCGCCAATTTCCACTTCTTTTTCTCGATGCATGCGTTCAATCTGACCCTTGCCTGCATGCTCGTAATGTTTGTGCTCACGCTACTGCTGAACCTCCGCGCCGTGCGTCGTACCAAACTCATCGAGCTTATGGGCGCCGAGCGTCGCAACGAGAGCATCAAGACACGCAACCCCTGGATCGCGATTGCCATCTTTGCCGTGGGCGCGGTGCTGGTGGGCGTGGCCTATTACCGTCTGCTACGTGATGGGTTCCCGCTAACCGCGACGGACAGCAAGCTGCAAGAGGCCATGAACCAGTTTGGTATTACGACCGCTATGGTTACCGTGGGCACCTTTGCCCTGTTCTGGGGACTCTCGGGCATGCTCATCAAGCTGCTGCAGAGCCTGCGCGGCGTGTATTGGCGCGGCCTCAACATGTTTACCGTGCGCCAGCTTGCGGCCAAGGTCAACACGGTGTGCTTTTCGATGGGCGTCATCGCGATGCTCCTGTTTTTGGCCATCACCTCGGTGACGTGCGGTATGTCAATTGCCAACGTGATGAATGAAAACCTGGAGCGCTATAACCCTGTTGACGTATCTCAGACATATGTCTATTACACGCCCGAAACGCTCGACTACTACAAGGAGTATGTCAATCCGTCTGAGGCCGATCGCATGGTGCTGGCCGATGCAACGGTCGATTTGTACGCTGCATGGCATGGCGAGCGCAAGTCGGCGGACAACAACGACGAGACCGGCAAGAAGGTCAATATCGCCGATGTTGCCGGTGAGCATGTGCAGATCGATTCGTATCTGAGTTACCCGCTTGGCGGCTCGGATCCTTCGGTGACGGCGGGCGAGATGTGCAAGGCCATGGGCGAAAAGCTCCCCAAGGCGCTCGAGGGTAGCAATGCCGATGATATGGGCCTGTTTGTGACGCCGGCAAGTCAGTACAACAAGCTGCGCCAGATGATGGGCGAGGAGCCGGTGAGCATTGGCCGCGACCAGTATCTGCTCACGTGTGATATGGGCGGCGAGCTGGTCGACATGTACACCAAGTATATGGCTGGCGGCCATGCTCTTACCTTGGGCGGGCATACGCTCAAGCCCGCAACCGATAAGTCGGACGAAGATACGGCGGCCATCGCCAACTCGGGGATGGGCAGTAATCCGGGTACCGTCGTCGTTGCCGACGAGCTGTTGTCCCAGCTTAACCTGCAGCCGTATTCCAGTAATCTGCTCGTTAACTACAAGCAGGGGATGGATGTTACCGAGGCCGATGAGCTCATTAAATACACCATGCTCGACAATCTGCTCGTTGACGGCAAGGAGCCGGGGTCGTGGGGAGTCTTCATGACACGCTCCGAGCTATATACGCAGGCGGCGCAGATGAACGGCATGATTAGCTATCTAGCCATCTATATTGGCTTTGTACTGGTCGTTGCATGTGCGGCAATTCTGTCGATCCAGCAGCTCTCCAATGTGGCCGACGGAAGCCGCAGCTATCGCGTGCTGGCGCAGATCGGCTGTGACGACCGCCAGATTCGCCATTCGGTGATGGCGCAGCAAGCGGTGTTCTTCCTGTTCCCGCTGGCAGTGGGTCTGGCGCACTCCTTTGTGGCGCTCAAGGTGATCATCGAGCTGGTAAGCACGTTTGGCAACATGAGCATCGGCGGCACCGTGGGTCTTACCTGTGCGATTTTCCTGGCAGCCTATGGCGGCTATTTCCTGGTGACCTACCTCATGAGCACCGGCATGGTGCGAGCCGCCATCGCCACCCGCTACAGCGAGTAGCAAGCGGGCAAAACCGTCGCAAAACCAACGCAAACAACCGCCAAATCTCAAACGGTCAGTCACCCATACAAACTGGAATTGTTCTAAATCTTCTCGGTTGCACCTTCTTGCCCTTCGGACAAG
>USDH01000199.1 GCA_900553415.1 uncultured Collinsella sp.
GAATCGTCCGTATCGGCGAGTTCTTTGGCCCGCTTGCGCTCCGCACGGGAAAGGCCCCGCTCGCGATACTTTTGCGAATGCGCGGTGTACATGTTGATAAACAGGATGACCAGGAAACTAAACGCAATCACGACGACAACCCAAAAGAGGGCAACTGGGATGTTGCCACCCATCCACTCAAAGTAGATAGCGATGGGGATGGTCTGCGTAATACCGGCATAGTTACCCGCAAAGAAGAGGGTGCAACCGAACTCACCCATCGCACGGGCAAAGGCGAGCACCGTACCGGCGGCGATCGAGGGCCAGCCGAGTGGCATCATAAGCTTGGCAAAGATACGGCGCTCGGACCACCCCAGGGTTCTCGCGGCGTCGAGCATCTGCGTGTCCAGGCTCTCAAAGGCGCCGAGCGCCGTGCGGTAGACCAGGGGAAACGACACCACCACGGCAGATATCACCGCCGCTGGCCAGGTAAAGACGATCGAGATGCCGTGCGCGATAAGCCACTGGCCAACCCCGGTCGAGCGGCCAAACAGCATGAGGAGCAGAAAGCCGCAGACCGTGGGCGGCAGCACCATAGGAATTGTAAAGACCGAATCGAGCAGGCCCTTGATGCGACTCGAGGTACCCATAGTCTCCCACGCGGCGAACAGGCCCAGCGCAAAGGAGATCAGCAGGGCAAGGCCGCTCGTTTTTATGGACACCCAAAACGGGCGATAGTCGATGTCGCCCAAAAAGGAAGCCAGAGAGGTCAAGGGCCCCTGCTCATCCCGCAACACGACAGACGATGCTTCAACCATTTGAGCGCTATCAAGCCAACGCGCGCCGCCCTTGGCATCACCCGAGGCTGATGCAATCACCACATAGCGGTCCCCATCCGTACCGCGCTCGTCAAAGCCATAGGTATACCCGCCGGTATCAAACGTTGTTTCCGCCGTGACATACCAAGGAAGATCCACGTCCCCTAGCTGCGCACCTCCCATGCAGTTTGCACTGTCGAGCTTACAGACGAGGGCTTTGAGACCCGATACGCACTCGTTGTCCTGCGGATCCAATCCATACTTCTCGACCGCCTTGGGCGATACCCACACCACAACGCGATCGGCAGCAGGCGCCACTACAAGGTCAACGTCCTCGTCAACGGGAAACCGGTAGCCCTCAGGCTGGCCCTCCATAGCACGAGCGGTCCCCTTGGCCAACCGCTCAAAACCCTCGATCCCATAGGAAAGCCCATGAGCGGTCGCAGCATCCTGGGCCCCGTCCCCAGTGTCCCCAGCAAACGCAAATCCCGGCACCCAGCAAAGCGCGAAGGTCAAAGCACAGGCGACAAGCATGCGGAATCTATTAAGCACGAAAAGCTCCAAGCGAATACAAGGACGGAGTGAAACACAAAACGATGGAATTATCGCGCCAAGCCGCACTACTCGGAAAGCTCAAAGCCGTACTTAGCCCAAATCTTCTGGGCCTTCTTGTTGGTCAGACAGAAGTCGATGAACGCCTTGGCCTCGTCGGCGTGCTCGGAGCTCTCGGCAACAGCACCCGGATACACGATGGGCTTGTGCGAATCCTCGGGGCACACGAAGGCCTCCTCGATGCCGTCGTAACGGAAGATGTCAGAGCTGTAGACAAAACCGGCTACGCAGTCGCCTGTGGACACATAGGCGGCGGCGGTACCAACTTTGTCTGCCAGTGCGACCTTGTCGGCGATCTCGGGAGCGTACTCGCCGTCGTCGCCCTCGGTACCGGTGTAGAGCCCAACAGAAGCCAGCGCTTGGTTGGCATACTTGCCGGCGGGAACGGTCTTAGCGTCGCCGACGGCAATCTTGCCGTCCAGGTTCGCGACGTCGGCGATAGCCTCGACCTTGGTGTCGGAGCCCTCGGCGCGAATGATCACGAGGTCGTTGACGAACATGTCCTCACGCGTGTCGGCGTCGACGAGCTCGGCGACCTCGGCGTCGTCCATAGTGCCCTTGGAGGCCGTGATGAGCACGTCAACCGCGGCGCCGGCGCGCATCTGCTCGACAAGGTCGCCGGACGCCTTAAACTGCGTGTCGGCAAAGGTGGTACCCGTCTGCTCGGTGTAGAGCTTCTGAACCTCGGGCAGAGCCTTCTCAAGAGAGTTGGCAGCGAAGACCTGAAGCTCGACAGCCTTCTTGGACGAAATCTTGGCGGAACCGGCATCGGAGCCAGTCGACTCAGGTGCCTTATTGCCGGAGCAACCAGCAAGGCCAAGGCCGGCGGCAGCGGCAGCAGAAAGCGAGATGAAACCGCGGCGTGAAACCATATCGAACATGTTCAACCCTTTCGGACGTTTTGCCCGGACGCCACACCGCGGGCTTTATTCTGCAATCAGATTATACTTCTGCGGGAATAGTGATAGTGAGAAATTATTCTCGCCAGAGAATATAGTTTCAAGTTACCGTGCACCTCGGCGTCGCTTCGGCGGAAAACAAAAGCGGAGCAGCCGTTCAGGTCGCCCCGCCGCAGGTAAACCGCTTAGTTGGAATGTCCGCCGCCCGCCGTCATTTGGGCCGCATGCTCCAGCTGGTCGCTCACGGCCTCCCAGCTTTCGCGAGCCGCCTTCGTGGATCCCGGAAAGTTGATGACAAGCGCAGCCCCACGCTGCATGCACACGGCGCGCGAAAGCATGGCACGGCGCGTCTTGGTCATAGAGTATGCACGGATCGCCTCGGCAATACCCGGCACATCGCGGTCGCAGACGGCACGCGTCGCCTCGGGCGTCACGTCGCGCATCGAAAGCCCCGTGCCGCCGCAGGTGATGACCACGTTGGCCTGGCAATCGTCGGCCGCAGCCACAATGGCAGCACCGATCTCGTCAACATCGTCATGCACCACCGTATGCGAGGCAACCGTCCAGCCCTGCGCCGCGACGAGCTCCTCGAGTGCAGCGCCCGCCTCGTCCTGGGCAATATCGCGCGTATCCGAGCACGTCACGATCGAAATCTTCAACTCCATAGCATTCCTCCTACAGCACGGTACCCTCGGGCAGATCGACGCGGACAACATCCACGACGTCGCCCGGCTCAAGATCGCACGGGCCCTCGTTGATGCGCAACAGGCAGTTCGCACGCTGCATGGTTCCGAGCAGCGCCGAGTTCTGGCTGTGCGCCTCGGCGACCGTAAGCTCACCCGTCTGCGCATCGCGCGCAACCGTGGCGCGGTCATAGAAGCGTCGGTCCTGGAGCTTCTTCACGCCATGGGTGAG
>USDH01000200.1 GCA_900553415.1 uncultured Collinsella sp.
AGTTGCGGGTGGTGTGGCGCAGGCTCAGGCCGTTGTTGGCCGGCACGTCTCCGGCACCGAAGCAGGGGCCGCAGAAGCTGGGCTTGATAATGGCCCCGGACTCCAGCAGGTCCGCCGTGGCACCCAGCTTCATCAGCTCCAGGGAAACCGGCACCGAGGTGGGGTACACATCGAAGCTGAAGGCCCCGGACCCGGTAAACTTGCCCCGGAGGATGTCCGCCGCCTCTGCAATATTGTCAAACAGACCCCCTGCGCAGCCGGCGATGACGCCCTGGTCGGCCCACACGCCGCCGTCGTGGATCTTATCCGTCAGATGGGGATCCGCCTTGGGGAAGCGCCGCCGGGCGTCTTCCTCCACGCCCTTGAGAATTTCCTCGGCATTCTCTCGCAGATAGATATCTAGGTCCGGCACGGCAAACTGCACGTAGCCCCTCTGTGGCGCCTGAATAACCTCTCTTTGTAGCAATTTGGCCCTAATTGAACTAATCTCATTGGTCTTTTTACCCATGCGCTTAGCAATCTCGGCTGATTTGGACTGTTGTTTATCCTCGCACATAGCCAAAAGGTATTTAATATCGTTGAGCCCCAGTCCAGAAATCGCGGGCTCGTGAACAACATCATGAAAACGAGCCTCTGCCAGCGCAATGCCTTCGGTGACGTCGCGCTCGCTCACGATGGCACTTTTGGCACGATGCAAGTTGGCGCGCTGCCAAATGGAGTAACCGACCAGTTGCACCAGATAGGCATAGCCCTTAGTGGCCTTAGCGGCTCTCGACAGAAGATTGTCCTCTATGGTCAAACCAGTCGCGACAAAACTATCGCCCATAGAGAGAGCTACCTCCACCCGGTTGATAGGCGCCAGATCTTCGGGGAGGGCACGGCGCAAGAACGTAAGCGCCTTGCCGTTAATAAGATCCATAACGCCGGCGGGTAAGCCGGCAAAGGCAAGTGCAATATCTACTTTTTCCCCTATCAAAAGCTGAACCGTAGACGCAATGGCACGCATATCGTCAATCGGAGCGTCCTGAACTTCATCGATGGCAATAAAAAGACCCTTGGATGACTTCGCCGCCGAACTCAGCAACTTTCTGAGGCTCGACTCTTTGGGTGCAACATCGACTTTCGCGGAAACAAAGCCGGCATTTACGCCGACCGAAGCATTGGCCGCAAGGGAAGAATCAGCAACCTGATCCCTCAAGTCCAGCAATAGGTTAGGGCCAGCAGAAACAATAGCAGTCTTCCATCCAAGTTCTCGCGCACGATCCCTAAGATCGCAGAGCAAAACAGTTTTTCCGGAGCCTCTTGGCCCGGCAATGCGCATGAGCCTCGCAGGCGCACCAATTCCCGCATTCAAACTCTCGGTAAACTCAAGAGCGATATCATCGCGACCAATTATGCGCGGAGGCTCAGCGCCGGCAGTGGGACGAAACGGGTTATGGAATGCTGTGGCGCTCACTTGTTTGCCTCTCAAGACAATCGATTATCGGTCAATCTTAGCTTTATAAGTTTATCGTAGACTATATCGAATTATATCGATTTGTATAAGTCTGTATAAACGCATCGCGGAAGTATCGAGCTATCGTGAAGTATTGCAGCAAATCGCCTAGACGTTGCTATCTTCTCAGCTCATATCGAAATTAAGTTGAGGACTTCCTAGAATCCATTTTCTAAAGCGAGAAGTACTCGCTCTCAGCGGATAAGTTCGGCCCCAACCACGGATCGCCCGTCAAGAAAAACTCAGGCCAGCGTTGCATGAACAGCGCCTGTTCGCGTTTCCAACGGCGCAGCTTTTCCTCGTTAGCCTCTTCCCTGCCGCGCGAGGTGAACTCGTAGTGGTACAGCTCGGCATAGGGCGTAAAGATGGTGCGGTAGCCGGCCTCCCACACGCGCAGGCAAAAGTCTGCGTCGTTAAAGCCAACGGCGAATTCCTCGTTGTAGCCGCCGACCTGCTCAAAAATGTCGCGTCGCACCATCTGGCAGGCACCCGTCACGGCACTGAAGTTACCGGAGCGCACAGCGCGGGCAAGATAGCCCTCGCGCTTTGCCGAGAAGTCCTGGTTGGCATGGGCAAGTGCGCCACGCACGCCAACCACAATACCAGCGTGCTGCACCAGATGATCGGCAAAGTAAAGTTTGGCGCCCACCACGCCCGCATCGGGACGTTGCAGATAGCCCATCATCTCTTCGATAAAATCGGGGCTTATGACCTCGGTATCGTTGTTCAGCAGCAGCAGGTAGTCGCCCTTGGCGTGCTCCACGCCAAAGTTAATGATCTTGGAGTAATTGAACTCGCCCGGCCAGTACACAACGCGCGCGATGCCCTTGCCTTCAGATGCTGCAGCCACGCGCTCTGGCAGGGTTTCATAATACGCAAACGTCTCCGGGGCTACACTGTTGTTCTCCACCAAGACGATCTCGTAGTTGGTATACGTTGCCTTCTGGGCGATCGACATCACACAGGCGTCGAGCGTCTCAACGTGGTCCTTGGTGGGAATCACAATACTCACCAGCGGCGCAGGCTCCGGCAGCGCATAGCGCATGCGGTAGACAAACGGCGTCTCGGTCTCCTCGACCGTTCCGCAAATGCCCAGCGCCTTAAAGTGGCGCTGCAACGCAAGGCGGCCGGCCTCAATGGCGTACGGCTTGCTATCGGCAGAGCCATCGGCAGTTGAACCGGGATGCACGCGCCAGTGATACAGCACATGTGCAACATGCTCAAACCTCGCACCCGCCGCCAAGCAGCGGAGCGTCAAATCGTAATCCTGGGCGCCCGCGACGTCTTCCGGCGACATGCCAACACGATCAATGAGCGCCTTCTCCACCATCAGGAAATGCGTCACGCAGTTATGGCTATAGAGCAGGTCGAAGTTGAGCCGCGTCTTAAAGACCGGCTGGCCCCACTCCCCCGTTTTCTGGAACATGTCTTCATCGCAGAACAGGACCTGGGGACGTTCGCCCTCGGCAGCCTTGTTCAGCGCGGCAACATAGTGGAATAATGCGTCCGGTTCCAGAATGTCGTCATGGTCCAAGAACGCGATGTAGTCGCCCGTCGCTTGCTCAATACCAGCGTTGGTGTTGACCACAATGCCGCCGTTGCCGGACAACTCGATGCGGCGAACGCGCTCGTCATTGGCGTCGGCCGCAAGATTAGACACCGCGTCCCATTCGGGCGAGGCATCCATCAGCAGCAATTCCCAGTTGTCATA
>USDH01000201.1 GCA_900553415.1 uncultured Collinsella sp.
TCATGGATTTATATTCACAATTCACGAACAGCACCGGACTGATGATTCCTGCTGCTTCCACTTTTTTATAGGGAAAATCCATCTCATCCAGGGCGGCCTTGAGATACAAGCCTGTGCCCCCGCAAAAAACCGGTAGGCGGCCCTCGCCAAGCAAACGCTCAACATGCGCGCGAGCGTCAGCCTGATAAAGCGCCGCAGAGTACGCCACACCCGGCTCTACAATGTCGACGAGACGCAGCGGCGCCGTACACTCATCGGACGCCATCTTTGCGGTACCGATGTCCATGCCGCGATAGA
The DNA here is from genome assembly GCA_900553415.1 of uncultured Collinsella sp. Lineage (GTDB taxonomy): Bacteria > Actinomycetota > Coriobacteriia > Coriobacteriales > Coriobacteriaceae > Collinsella. The sequence goes on from USDH01000201.1 coordinate 298, forward strand.
TTTGCATCGCATCGCACGACAGCACTTCGGACGAAAGACGAGCTGCCAAACGGTCGGCAACATCACTCTTACCAACCGCCGTCGGACCGACGATCGCAACGGCGGAAAGACCTGCCCCGGGAGAAACCATTAGCGCGGCTCGCCCACAACGGAGCCGGACAAATACCAGGTCTTGGCAACGTCAACGTCAACATCAACGATCTTGCCAACAAGCTGATCGATGCTGTAGCCCTCGGGGATAGGCGCATGCACGGTCTGATTCTTGGGACTCTTGCCCAGCAGGACCGCGTCGTTCTTTTTACTCGTTCCCTCAATGAGCGCCGGCACCACAGTATGAAGCTCACCCTGGTTGTACTCGTGCGCCGTGGTCTCGATAACCTTAACCAGGCGGTTGAAACGCTCGAGAATAACCTCATGCGGCGTAGGATCGTCAATCTCGGCGGCCGGGGTACCGGCGCGCTTGGAATAGATGAAGGTATAGGCCTGAGCATAGCGGACCGTCTCGGCAAGTGAGAGCGTCTGCTCAAAGTCTTCTTCAGTCTCGCCCGGGAAGCCAACGATAATGTCGGTCGAGAGCGCGATATCGGGCATGCGGTTGCGAATGCGATCGACCAGGCCCAGATAGTCCTCGCGTGTATAACGGCGATTCATCTCTTTGAGGATCCGTGTCGAACCTGACTGGACGGCTAGGTGCAACTGCGGCATAACGGCAGGCGTCTCGGCCATGGCGTCGATGGTCTCGGGGAGCAGATCCTTGGGATGCGAAGACGTAAAGAAGATGCGCTCCACACCCGTATCGCCCACGGCACGCAGCAGATCGGCAAAACGCGGCTTGCCAAACAGATCGCGACCATAAGAGTTAACGTTTTGGCCCAGCAGCGTAATCTCACGCACGCCCTGACGCACCAAACCGGTCACCTCGTCGACAATCTCCTCGAAGGGGCGGCTCTTTTCGCGACCGCGCACGTACGGCACGATGCAATAGGTGCAGAAATTATTGCAGCCAGTCATGATGGGCACCCAGGCGTGATACTGGGTCTCGCGATGCCACGGCATGCTCATGGCATCCGTATCCTCATGCTCATTGGTGCGGATATGACGCTTACCATCAAGGAACGCCTCGGCAATGAGCTCGGCCACATGTGCAATGGAATGCGTGCCAAAGATGACATTGACGTTATCGACGTTGGTGAGCAGACCCTCGCCATCACGCTGTGCGATGCAGCCGCCCACGGCAACCACACGCTTGCCCGAAGGCGAAGGCGGCAGGCTTTTGCAGGAATTGCACTGACCGTACAGGCGAGTATCGGCGGCCTCACGCACACAGCATGTCATGAAGACAACGATATCGGCATGCTCGGGATCGAGCGCCATGAGGCAACCATACGAATCGAGCAGACCGCTCACGCGCTCGGAATCGTGCTGATTCATCTGGCAACCAAAGGTGCGGATAAAGTAGGTTTTACCGGCAAGAATATCGCGTACGGAACGCTGGTCCATGTGCATAAGTCCTAACGATGGGGAGCGAAACAAGGCAAGCAGAAGCTATGCCACAGGCTTAACATCATCCATGACGACGTTATCCATAGCAGCTCGATTGATCTGGTGAACGTAGATAGAAAGGCGGATGGCCGTGCGCGACTCCCCGTTAATGAGGATGTCGGAGAACACGGGCGCGCAGGAAATATCAAAACCGGTTGGAATCAAAAAACCGCGCGCGATAGCAACGGCCTTAATGGCCTGGTTGACAGCACCGGCACCGACACACTGGATGTTGACGGGTACACCATCCTTGACCATGCCGGCGATGGCGCCGGCAACGGACGCGGGCGATGATTTGCTTGATACCTTCAGGCAATCCATGAAGAAACTCCTGCGTTTAAAAGTACGTTTTAACTGCAATAACTTTATCGTACCGAGTGGACTCGGTAAAGGCACTATTCCTCTTTGGCAAGATCGAAGGTCACGGTGATTCGATCACGCGAAACACGGATCTTTGGGTCGCCGCAAAGATTGAGATAGTACCGGGCGGCAAGGTCATTAAAGTCGCGCTCCACAGCACGCGAAAACTGTGCCATGTCATCCTTGGCAATACGCAGCCCACGACGATCCTTCGCGAGATCGACAGGAGCCGGCGCATGCGAGGATGAGTCACGCTCGCGCAGCAGACGCGCAGTCACACCGCGAACGGGCTTAATCTGCCCTGCCAAAATGCGATGGGCCGTGCGCTCGGACATTTCAAGACCCAAACCCGAACAAATACGGATAAAGTCCTCGGCATCAGAAGCAAGGCCTAAACGATCGACAACCGGAAGCTCGCTCTCGTCATCAATGAACAGGAGACGAGACGTATCGAGCCGACTTGACGCTTGAGCATAAAGGGTCGCGGCAATCTCAGACGGAGAACCGAGATAGACATCGCAACCACGCAACTCCTCGAGCGCAAACTCACAGGCAGCGCGAATAATATTATGCGGACCGCGAGCACAGACATAACGTCCGTCCTCATCCTTGACGGCCTGGGGCCAGCTGGACTGATCGGCACGCTCGCTGAGGCGGTCGGCCGCAACGCTCACCTTAAAGGCTGAGCCAAGATCGACACCAGACGTGACCACGCGGGCCTCGTCGGTGTTCTGCTTGATCGAAAACAATGCCATGCCACGACCGTGAACGCCCCAACGGTCCATCTTCATGCTCTCGAGCTTTGAGGTAACGCGAGCATCGAAGATTCGCTCTTGCATATCCTGCGGAACGCCAGAACCGTTATCCAGAAAGACAAGCGTGCGGACGCCATCTTCCTTGGTCGTGGCGAGATAGACCTTGTCGGCGCCGGCATCGCGAGCATTACGGAGCATTTCGATGACGATATCCTCGACATGCTGAATGTCGTGCTTTGCCT
>USDH01000202.1 GCA_900553415.1 uncultured Collinsella sp.
GGTTACACGCAGGGTTCCTTCCCCTGGCCTGACGCAAAGGATGCGGACGCGGGACTCTATCCCTGGGGGCGACTCTTTCCGTGCACCATTCTTAAGACAGGACGCGTCAACCTCACTCATTCCATGAGAAGGCGCGTCCGTGACGCCGTCCATCGACACTATTCGGGACTTGAGCTTGAAATTCTCCTCGACTACGACTTTGACGAGGTGATTGAGGCCATTGCCGAATATCACAGGAAGCGCTCGAACGGCACCTGGATGACTCGGGACATGATTGACATGTGGAAGGCCCTCCACAGACAAAGGATCGCCCACTGCGTATCCGTCCACATCGACGGAGAGCTCGCAGGCGGCCTCTACTTCACATCCGTCGGACGGATGCTCTACGGCGAAAGCATTTTCTCCCTTCGTCCAGACGCATCCAAGCTTGCTCTCGCCGCACTGGCAGCCTTTGCAGGCATGGCGCACCTGCCCGTCATCGACTGCCAGATGCCCACCGAACACGTCATCCGCATGGGAGCCGCCGTCGTTGAAGGCAGGGCCTTTCTCAAACTCAACGAGTTTCTTGCGAGGCAACCCCATTTCCCCTGGAGTCGCTCGGAAAGCCTCAGCCTGCTTCCTTTTCTTGAGTCCGTCTATTCCGAATACGCCGAACGCACGCCGAACGATCTGACCATCGTCCATGAACAGCGCTTCGCACACGCGGGTGGAATGCTTTTCCATACGCTCGCCATCGACGGCACGTGCAACTACTATGAGGACGGTCGCAGATCCACGATGGAAGTCATTCCACTTGCTTCCACCGATCCCCGCGTCACGCCCATGTACAACGAGGAGGAACTTGTCTGCCGCGGCGTGCGCCTCGAGGCGCAATCGGTCGAGGACCACGGCAAGGCCCTCTGCTTCCACGCATACTGCTACAACCTGCAGCCGCATGTGCAGATCGACTACGCCACCGGCCGCAACCAGGCCTCGGGGGACTAGCCCCCAACCGCAACATGAATCGATTTGCAGCCCCAGGGATCAAATAAGGCCGCCCGGTTACCCAGGGCGGCCTTTTCGTCAGCACCTACATTGCAGGCAAAGCCCCGCCCTACTTGGCGCGGCCCTCCTCATAGCGCTCGACCAGCTTGGCCTGAACGTCATAAGGCACCTGCTCATAGCCTGCGGGCTTCATGGTAAAGTCGCCCGTGCCGCGCGTAATAGAGCGCAGGCGCGTCGAATAGTCCGTCAGCTCGGCCAGCGGCGCCTGGGCAATGACCACGGTGTCTCCGCGCTCATCGGTCTCCATGCCCGTCACGCGACCGCGCGAGGCCGAGATGTCGCCCATCACGGCGCCGGCATAGCTCTCGGGGATGGTCACCATGATTTCCTCGATGGGCTCCAGTACCACCGGATCGGCATCGGCGCATGCCTTGCGCAGGCCAATACGGGCCGCCGCGCGGAACGCCATCTCGTTGGAGTCGACGCTGTGATACGAGCCGTCGTACACAGCCACACGAATGCCCGTGAGCGGATAGCCGGCAATGATGCCGTCCTTCATGGTCTCCTGGACACCCTTGTCCACGGCGGGGATCAGCGAGCGCGGAATGCGGCCGCCCACGACCTCGTCCACAAACTCGTAGCCGTCGCTCGTGCCGTCGGCGGCAATCATCGGCTCCACACGCAGCCAGCAGTCGCCGTACTGACCGGCGCCACCAGTCTGCTTCTTATGACGACCCTGGGCACTTGCCGTGCGGCGGATGGTCTCGCGATACGGAATACGGATCGGCACGCTCTTGGCCGCGACCTTGGTGCGGTCCTCCAGACGATTGAGCAGGACCGAAACCTGTGCCTCGCCCACCGCCGAGATGATGGTCTGGCCGGTCTCCTCGTCGCGGTCGATGCTCATGGTCGGATCAGCCTTGCAGGCCTTCTCGATAAACGTGTAGAGCTTCTCCTCGTCGCCGCGGTTCTCGGCCTCGATGGCAATGCGGTACTGCGAGTTGGGGAACTTAAACGCCGCAGCCTCGACCTTGCCGGTAATGGAGAGCGTGTCGCCCGTCTCGGCAGCCAGCTTGGGCGCCACGATGATGTCGCCGGCATAGGCGTGACCGACCTCGGTCATATCGCGGCCGCACATCACATACAGGTGAGCCAGACGATCGCTCTTGCGGGTACGCGCGTTGATCAGCTCAAGGCCCGGCTCAAGCGTGCCCGTCAGTACCTTGATAAAGCTGATGCGGCCCTGTTGCGGGTCGACCAGGGTCTTAAACACAAACGCCACCGGGCGGTCATCGTCGCTCGAGATCTTGAGCGAATCGCCGTCGATGAGCGGCATCTCGCCGTAGTCTGTCGGCGCTGGGAAGTACGTGGCGATGTCGTCCATCAGCGAGTTGACGCCCTGCTCCTTAATGCAATCGCCCGCAAAGACCGGCACAAAGATGCGCTCGGCGATCGCCTTCGACAGCAGGCCCTCGAGTTCTTCCTGCGTCAGTGTCTCCTCGCCTTCCAGGTACTTCATCATCAGTTCGTCGTCGGCCTCGGCCACCAGCTCGCACAGATGGTCATGGGCCTCCTCGGCCTGGGCACGATACTCCTCGGGAATCTCCGACTCAACGGCCTCGGCGCCGTTACAATGGCGCGCCTTCATGCGCACCAGGTCGATGATGCCGTCAAAGTCCTCGCCCTCGCCCCAGGGAAGGGTCACGGCGCCCAGGCGCGTGCCAAAGCGCTCCTGCAGCAGGTCCATTGTGGTCGCAAAGCTGGCCTCGGAGCGCGACAGGCGGTTTACGAATACCGCACGTGCCAGACGCAGGTCCTCGGCGGCATACCAGAGCTTAACCGTCGTAGGCTGCGGGCCGGCCTCGGCGTCGACCACAAACAGAGCCGTCTCGCAGACGCTCATCGCGGCATAGGCGTCGCCGATAAAATCGGGGTAGCACGGGGCATCGAGCACATTGATGCGTGCGCCCTTCCAGTCGATCGGCGCAATGGTCGTCGAGATGGAAAATGCACGCTTGACCTCTTCGGGATCATAATCACAAACGGTGTTGCCGTCGGCGTTCTTGCCGATCCGGTCGATGGCACCGGTCATGTACAGTAAGCTTTCCGCCAGGGCGGTTTTTCCGCTGCCGCTGTGACCCAGCAGACAGATGTTACGAATCGAGTTAACAGTATACATA
>USDH01000203.1 GCA_900553415.1 uncultured Collinsella sp.
GTACGTGCCATCTGAGTAACCGAGGGGAGGGCGCACATGGGAATGACTGGTGCATACGAGCGCAATCTCGATGCAAAAGGTCGTCTGTCCCTGCCTGCACCCCTTCGCGAGGAGCTTGGAGAGCACGTTCGCGTGTTCAAAGCCCTGGATGTCGATGCTCTGTACGTGTTCTCTGCCGAGGCCTTCGATAAGTGGGTCGAAGGACTCTTCGCGGGTCGTGAGGGCCACGAGGGTTTTAACCCGCGTGACATTAACGACCAGAAGCTCATGAGGGCGATCAACAAGCGCACCACGTCGATGGATGTGGACAGCGCCGGTCGTATCGGTCTTTCCGAGTCTCTCCGCAAGCAGGCGAACCTCGACCGCGAGGTCACGGTTGTGGGCAACTACGACCACCTTGAGGTTTGGGATCGCGCCGCGGCCGATGAGGACGATGACGATGAGGCCCTGCTGGACCTCTTCTTCTCGTAAGGGCAAGGCACGGGTAACGGATGGAGCGTGGGATCTTGACACAAGAATATCGGCATGAACCTGTCATGCTCGGCGAAGTGCTTGAGTCGCTGCAGCTAAAGAGCGGCTCCGTTGTCTGCGATTGCACCCTTGGCGGTGCCGGCCATTCGGTAAAGATGGCCGCACAGGTGGGGGAGACGGGCCTTTTGCTCGGCGTCGATCAGGACGACATGGCCCTCGAGGCCGCTGGCGCCCGTCTGGACCGCGAGGTTCCCGGCGTTCCGCACCAGCTGCTGAAGGGCAACTTCGGCGACTTGGACGAGCTGCTTTGCTCGGCCGAGGTGCCCGGGGTCGATGGCTTCCTGTTCGATTTGGGCGTTTCGTCACCGCAACTCGATATCCCTGGCAGGGGCTTTTCGTATAACGAGGACGCCCCATTGGACATGCGGATGGATCCGGGCAATAACACCTTAAACGCAGCTGAGGTCATCAACACCTATAACGAACACGACCTCGCCCGGATTCTACGCGTCTACGGCGAAGAGAAGTTCGCCTCGCAGATCGCGCGCGAGATCGTGCGCCGCCGCGAGCAAGAACCGATCGAAACCACCGGCCAATTTGTCGAGATCATCAAGGCGGGTATCCCGGCTGCCGCTCGTCGGCATGGTGGACACCCGGCCAAGAAAAGTTTCCAGGCCATTCGCATCGAGGTCAATCACGAGCTCGATGTGCTCGAACGAGGGCTTGATGCCGCCACCAGGTGGCTCAACCCGGGCGGACGTATCTGCGTCATTTCGTATCACTCGCTCGAGGACCGTATCGTAAAGAACCACTTTAAGGAGATGAGCCAGGGGTGCACGTGTCCGCCGGAGATTCCGGTGTGCGTGTGCGGCAACGTGCCGATACTCAAGGTCATCACCCGCAAACCCTTGGTTGCCCAGCCTGATGAGGTTGAGCGCAACCCTCGGGCGAGATCAGCCAAAATCCGCGTGGCGCAGCGTCTGTAGGCGCGACCGCGCGATATTGGACCTCCCGCTCGCACCATAAACGAAGCTTAAACACACTACCAACGTACTCGGGATGGGAGGCGGCATATCATGGGCTACAACACTTCAAGCGCAGCACTCGCCTATGATATGAACGCCATGCCCGCCTATCGTGAGACGCCGCAGGCCCCCGTTGCTCCCCGTGAGCAGCGCACGCCGCGCTTTGATGTCTACACGGGCGCGGGCCGTCAGGCAAACCAGGCGGTAAGCCCGGTTTTCATGAGCGTTCTTAAAACGTTTTGCATCATTGCGGCTATCTTCATGACGATCGGCGTCGCCCGCGTGGCGCTCGCCGGCGTTACGGCCCAGGTGCTCAACAGCAACGCCGAGCTTACCAACACGCTCGAAAAGGCGACCGATGAGAGCTCCGACCTGGAGGTCATGCATTCGGTCTATGGCGCCGACACGCGCATTCGCGACCTTGCGGGCGCTTATGGCATGGTGGAGCCCAGCGAGAGCGTTACACTTGACTTTTCGCAGGATGCAGCCGCGGGCGCCAACGCGACCGCGACCGCTCAGTAGCAAGACGGTAGCTGAGTATGACAAATGACTATCGCCGCGGTTCCGATGGGGGCCGCGGTTCTGGACGTCCCTCGTCGCGGGGACGTTCTGGTTATCAAGGAACGGGTCGGCAATCTTACAACGCCGGGCGGTCCCGTGGCAACGACCCGGCGTCGCGACTTCGCGGCTCGGGTGGCCCTCAAGTGCATAACACCAGGTCGCGCAAGAGTTCGTCGACCGAATGGCTCACGGGCACGCCGCTGCCTCGCCGCAAAGCCGTCATGGGATTCATCGGGCTTGGCTTGGGCTTGGGCGTCTTTCGCCTTGCCGACTATCAAATTGTCGAAGCCGATAAACTGCGCGAGCGTGCCGATGCGCGTCGCCTGCTTGCGCAGACCCTCTATGCCAAACGTGGCACCATCTACGACCGCAACGGTAACGTGCTGGCGTCGTCGGTCGAATGTCGCAACATCGCCGTGAACCCGCAGCTTGTCGAGGACGTTGACAAGACGGTGTCGGCGCTGGTCAAGGCAACTGGAATCGATAAAAAGACCTGCCGCAAGCTCGTCGAGTCCGATGGAACCTGGGTGTATATCAAGCGCCAGGTGGACGAAGACGATGCTGTGGCGCTGGAGAAGAAGAACCTGCCCGGCGTGCTTTTTGAGCAGGCCATGAAGCGCGTATATCCATACGGCAATCTGGCATCGCAGGTGCTGGGTGTAGTGAATGTAGACAACGACGGCTTGACTGGTCTCGAAAAGCAATACAACAAGCTTCTGACCGGCACGAACGGTTCTCTCGTACGCGAGCGCGCGAGGGACGGCAGCTATATCGCGGGCGGTGCCTATAAAAAGGTGGCTGCGGTCGACGGCGTTGATATCGTGACGACGCTCGACGTCAATATCCAGCGTGCGGCCGAGGATGCCCTGGCAGAGGCAGTTGAGAAGACTAAGGCCAAGAACGGCTCGGCGCTGGTCACCGATCCTACGACAGGAGAGATCTTGGCAGCCTGCTCGTATCCGACCTACGACCAGACCGATTTGGAAAACGCCAAGACCGAGGATATGAACCTGCGCCTGGTTACCGACGCCTACGAGCCCGGCTCGGTCTTTAAGACACTCGTGGCGGGCGCCGGCTTCGACTTGGGCGTCGTG
>USDH01000204.1 GCA_900553415.1 uncultured Collinsella sp.
GCCATCCAGCGCATTGAGGGCATTGGCTACGTTCTGAGCGCAGCCGTCACAGCTCATGCCGCCGATGAGCAGCTCATCGCTATAGGGATAGTGTGACGCATCGGTATCCACCACAACAACCTTTTTGGCCTTCTTGCCGCTCGTACCATCGCTGCAGCAACTCTTCCCGTGTGTCGAAGCGGCAATGCGACGCAGTCCAAAAAACATGCCGACGGCAATGACGGCCAGCACGATGAGATTCGCAGGGTTGAGCAAGTCACTCATGCGCTCCCCTTTCAAGTAGCACTATCTAGATACCCCCCATGGGGTGTCCCCATCTTAACCCAAAATCATGTCTGTTCGGTCAATTAGTTTCCCTCTTCAAACTTTTTTGTTGACCATGGCTTACTTTCGTGTATAAGTTTTCCTAGGCTAACAGTTTAGATCCGTAAGGAGCGCCGTGACTCGAACCATAGACATCCCAACGTTTCAGGCAGCGGTCGTGCGCAACTGCTCTCCCACGCTCGCGGGCATCAAGCCGGCATCGCTCTTTACCTATCCAGGCACCTACGCCCACGGGAACGGCTCGACCACAACCGAAACCATCGCAGAACGCCGAGCACGCCTGCTCAACGTTATCGCCCAGTGCAATCGCGAGCTTGACCCGCTCGGCATCCACCTGAGTGTTTTGGTCTGGCGGCCCTGCGGAGCACTCGTGTACGTGTACCGAGCCAAAAGCCTCGCCACCTATTTCGCAGACCCTCGCGCCCAAACAGCGCTCGCCTCGGAAGGCTACGACACGAGAGACCTTTCGACATGCCTCGTGCATTTGGCATCACGCATCACGCTCGCGAGCAATAACGTCGCGGAATGCGCCTGCAGCCAGACTCGATGCGCACTACCCCAGCAAGCTAGCTGCAGCAAAGACTGCACCTGCGAGTTTCCGCACGAAATAGGCTACTTCCTTGGATATCCCTACGACGACGTGCACGAGTTTATCGTCCAGCGCGGCGAGAACTACAAGGTCTTTGGGGCCTGGAAGGTCTACGCAAATGTCGAGCAGGCGCTTGCGACGTTTGATGCCTACCGTGCCTGCACCCAATACTTCACTTTTATCTATCAGCAGGGCTGCAGCCTGGCGCAACTTGCCCAGGCAACCCGATAGAACGTACAAGCCGCGGCAAGCGCCGCACAACCGAAAGGACAAAACATGAGCAAGATCGCCGTCGTCTACTGGAGCGGCACGGGCAATACCGAGGCCATGGCAAACCTCGTCGCCGAAAGCGCCACGTCCGCGGGGGCCGAGACTGAGGTCATCCCCTGCGCCGACTTCTCTGCCGACAAGGCCGCCGAATATGATGCCTTCGCCTTCGGCTGCCCCGCCATGGGCTCCGAGGAGCTTGAGTATGACGAGTTTCAGCCTATGTGGGACGAGGTCAAGGAGACCCTCGGCGACAAGAAGGTCGTCCTCTTTGGCTCCTATTCGTGGGCCGAGGGCGAGTGGATGGACAACTGGAAGGCCGACGCCGACGAGGCCGGCGTCAACGTCGTGGACTCCGTCATTTGCTACGATGCGCCCGACGATGAGGGCGAGGCGGCCTGCAAGGCCCTCGGAGCCGAGCTCGCGTAACGAAACCAGGCCTCCAAAAGAGCCTGTATCACAGCGCATCCCCATCCCTACAAAAGAGCGGGGGCTGGATTCAAGTCCAGCCCCCGCTCTTTTGTAACGGCAGTTACATCAACCGGCTACGAGATATTTCCCAAGAACGCCTTGGTGCGCTCGCTCTTGGGGTGGTCGAAGACCTCGCTCGGCGTACCCTCTTCCACAATGACGCCGCCGTCCATAAAGACGACGCGGTCGGCGACATCGCGGGCAAAGCCCATCTCGTGCGTCACGACGATCATGGTCATGCCGTCGCGTGCCAGGTCGCGCATGACACCCAGGACGTCGCGCACGAGCTCGGGGTCGAGCGCCGAGGTGGCCTCGTCAAAGAGCATGACGTGTGGGTTCATCGACAGGGCGCGGGCGATGGCAACGCGCTGCTGCTGACCGCCCGAGAGCTGGCTCGGCATAAAGTCGATACGCTCGGCAAGACCGACCTTGGTCAGCTCCTCGACGGCAATTTTCTCGGCCTCTTCCTTGCTGCGCTTGAGCACCTTCTGCTGCGCGAGCATGACGTTCTTTTTGACTGAGAGGTGCGGGAACAAATTGAACTGCTGGAACACCATACCCAGATGCGTGCGCACCTTGTTAAGATCGACGCCCTTGGCGCACACGTCCACACCCTCAACGACAATCGAGCCGCTCGTGGGATGCTCCAGACGATTGATGCAGCGAAGCATCGTCGACTTACCCGAGCCCGAGGGGCCCAGAACTACGACGACCTCGCCCTTGTGCACATCCAGATCGATATCGCGCAGGACCACGTTATCGCCAAAGGCCTTCTGGAGGTTCTTGATGCTGACGACGACCTCGTTCGAGTTATTGGTTTCGCTCATGATAGGACCTCCTTACAGACCGGCGATGTGATCGGCGGGCGTCGCGACGACCTGTCCAGCGCTCTTGGCGGGACGCTTCTTCTTAGTTTCGGCCGTGCCCAAAAGCCTCGCCTCAAGGCCGCTCACCAAGCGAGCGAGCGGCAGGGTGATGACCAGATAGAACAGGGCGGCAACCACGTACGGTGTAATAGAGCCCGTCGTGGCCACGATGGTGCGGGCGTTCATGACGATCTCGACCACGCCCACGGCCGCGAGCAGCGACGTATCCTTGTAAAGCAGGATGAACTCACTGGTCAACGTTGGCAGGACATTGCGGAACGTCTGCGGAATCATAACGTAGAGCAGTGTCTGGAAGGCGTTCATGCCCAGCGAGCGCGCAGCCTCGTTCTGGCCCTTGGGGATCGACTGAATACCGGCACGGAAGATCTCGCACAGGTAGGCGGACGAGTTCATGGCCATGACGATGACGCCCAGCACATAGTCGTCAACCTTGACGCCGGCCAGCGGCAGGCCAAAGAACGCGATGTAGATCTGCAGGAACGCCGGCGTACCGCGGATGATATTCACATAGATACCGGCAAGGCAACGCAGGATGCGCGACTTGGAGATGCGCATGAGCGACAGGGCGAAACCAAAGGGAATTGCCAGCGGAAACGCCACGAGCACG
>USDH01000205.1 GCA_900553415.1 uncultured Collinsella sp.
TGGCGCGGCCCGTCTCGTACTCCTGAAGGTTCGCAAATACGCAGCGAAAGTTGTACTTTAACGCCTTCTCGACATACTGCTCAAACGTGTCCTCGGGGGCATCGATATAGTCGATGTATTTATTGATGGGTTTGGCAAGTGTCATGCTGGGCCTCCTTGTTCAGGACTGACAACCGATTCGTGGTTTCACGCGAAATACCACGTTCAATGTACGCCCGACATACAAGGACAGCGTCCGCATTCCGACAAGTGGTATGAAATTAGCTGTAAACGTATATTTACAGACAGCGAATGGCACCGCACGCGGATGCCGACAGCAAGACATCCCCCCCCCTCAATACACCCTCATGCCCATTTAAATAGCAAGGGGCCCGTATCTGTTGGGATACGGGCCCCTTTCGGCCATGACCTATCTCAGCAACAAAGACTACTTGCGGTGAGCGCGGTAGAACTCGATCGCACCATCTTATCCGAGCCGGGGCACGTTCGCATAGCGTGGCGCGTGACGGTTGCAAAACCACCCCATTTAAAACAAACGCAAAAAAGTACTTGCAAAGACACGTTCCGACATATAAGTTGATAAAAGACCGCCGTTGCGGTTTTAAGTAGATCGAGCATATGAAGTTTCAGTTTTTAGCGTGTAAGAGAAGGAAGATCGGCAAAGTACAACCCCAAACGCAATGACAACTTAATGAGGTAACTGCCACATGTGAGGCACCCAGGGCATTGCTGTCTCGATTTTGAGCACGATGCCTTCCGCCTTGCATGGGCCGTTCCATCCCGCCCCTGCAGCAACTGCCTCATGGGCTCATTGAAAACCGCATAGCACCCCAACGTCAGCACATCACCCACGGCAAGCACATCACTCACGACAACTAACACATCAACAAACAGCACGAACATCAACCGATTGGAGAAGCTATGACAAACCACCACGCTGAAGACGGCGATAAGAAAAGCATTCTGGATGCCCGCATTGAGCGAGCATATGCAAACGAATATGACGCCGCCTTTGCCGCCGCGACCATCAAGAACTACGCGTCGCTACCGCTCGCGACGATCTTGGCCGACCACCCTCAACTGCTGAAGCGCTGCACAAAGATCATGGGCGACCCCGACATTCGCAAGCTGACAGACCCCTATGCCCCAAAACGCGACAACGATTCGTACGTTCTTACCGTAGGCTGCCTAGCCCATATGCTTACGGCGCTCGACACGAAACTCAAGCTCGAATGGGAACCCGACGAGCGTCATGAACTCGAAAGCAAGCGGAACGCCCTGCGCACCGCACTGTTCCTTCCGTTGGACGGCCTCAAGCGCTGCAACGTCGAGCTCAATACACAGGCGCGGCAAAAGCCCGGGACCACGGGGCAGAAAACTCCAAGACCCCATGCGGCCATCGTCGACCGCAACCGATATAACCGCATGACCGCGCATTTTTCTGCCGAGGGAGCAGCCATAAGGACGCTGATCGACCTGCTGTGCCTCCTGAGCATCAACGAGCTATTTGAGGGCTATCTCGCCCTTGTTCCCGCGACGGCACCCAAGTCGGTAGCAAAGATCATCGAGACCTGCAGACGCCAGTTTGAGCGCCATCGCAATGGCAGCGAGATGAACGCCAGCATCGCGCAATACTACGCGGCTCATTACAAAAATGACGGATGTGCCCCTGTCGAGCATCAGCTGCGGCTCGCCTACACCACGCCCGCCGCAACGCTCTATCGCTTTGGAGCCCTTGGCGCTTGCGAGCCGCACGAACAGGCAGCCTGCCCCACAACCGAGCTCGATCTCAGGCTCGGACGAACCCTGTAGCCCGCCAGCCCCTCCGCGGGCACAATCCTATTCCACAACACAACCAACAGAAAGGAGTCCTCATGGACACCAATCATTCCCCCATCATCAGCCCCCTCACCATGCGTGAATCCGCCCGAGGCATCACGCTCACCAGCATTTACGATGAGATGCTCGCCCGTCGCGAGCTCTCCGTCATGGGAAACATCGAAACCCCGATGGCCCACGACCTATGCCAGCAGATCCGCCTGCTCGATGCCACCGACCCCAGCCGCCCCATCACCATATTTGTCGCCAGCGCCGGCGGAAGCGTGCGATCGGGCCTTGCGATCTATGACGCCATGCGCCTCGCATCGTGCCCCATCCGCACCGTCTGCCTGGAATTCGCCGCGTCCATGGGCGCCGTGATCTTTATGGGCGGCGACGATCGCCGTATGGCGCCCCATGCGGAGCTCATGATTCACGACCCGCTGATCCCCCAGGGGGCAGGCGGCTCGGCACTTGCGCTGCAGGAAACCAGCCGGCGTCTCATGCAGACCCGCAAGACCCTCACGCAAATCCTCTCGGACCGCAGCGGCCTCACGCCCAAGCGCATCCAGTCCCTCACCGCAAAAGACACCTACCTTTCGGCCGAGCGCGCCGTCGAGCTCGGCTTTGCCCACGAAATCCTCTCGACCACCAAGGAGGTCGCCCATGTCTAACCTCGCCAGCCGCCTCGCCGCATCTGAGTCCGCATCGTCCACCATCCTCGCCAAGGATCGGACGCTTTCCTGCGACACCCGCCAAACGGGACTCAACAACAACGCACTTGTGATCGGCCCCTCGGGAGCCGGCAAGACCCGAAACGTCCTCAAGCCCAACCTGCTGCAAATGAACGCAAGCTACATCGTGCTCGACACCAAAGGCACGCTCTGTCGCGAAGTGGGACCCGTGCTGGCAGCCCACGGCTACCGCGTGCAATGTCTCAACTTCGCCGACCTCAACACCGTCCCGGTCCTTGCATGCGGCATCGAGCGCTGCGGCTACAACCCCCTGAGGCACATTCGCCGCAAGGCGGACGGCAGGCCCAACCAGCAGGACATCCTCTCGGTGGCAAAGGCCATCTGCCCCATCGAGGACAACAACCAGCCTTTTTGGGATCATGCGGCGGCAAACCTGCTGTCGTGTCTTATCGCCTACGTCACCGAACAGCTACCCGCCGAGGAGCAGACGATCAGCTCGGTCATCAAGCTGATCGAGCACCTGCAGGACGGTGCCACGGGTCGATTGTTTGACGACCTGATCACGACCGACCCCCAAAGCTATGCCCTCTCGCTATGGCGGCGCTACG
>USDH01000206.1 GCA_900553415.1 uncultured Collinsella sp.
GCTGCCGACATCGCCTCGTTTGCCTGCACGCTGTGCCTGGTGGTGTGGGACGGCGCGCGCGTTTGGTATGGCAATGCCGGCGACTCCGGTGCGATTGCGGTGGATGCCGCGGGCGCGCCGTTTGCGCTGACGCATCTGCACCGCGGCCCGCTTTCGTGCCAGGTGTTTCCCCTGCATGATACCTATCACTGGGAGTTTGGCTTTGCCGCGGGCGCTGCTGGCGTGCTCATGGCGACCGACGGCATGCTCGAGAAGTTTGCCGACTGGGAGCCCGGTGCCTATGGGGCGCCGACCGACTTTAACCGCGATGCCATCGACCTGTTTATGGCGTGCGATATCGATGCGGAGGACGTGCCGGCGCTCTGCGGCGGTGCGGCCGATTATCTGCGTGCGCTGCCTGCGACCTGCGTGGATGACGACAAGACGGTGGTGGCGCTCATCAATACCGAGGGTGATTTGCTGGCGGGTGCGGACGAGGGCGCCGCCGAGGGCGACGCTGAGGACGTGACCGCCGAGCGTCTGGCCGCGATGGGTGCGTCCTTTGCGGACGCGGACGGCGACCTGGTCGTGCTGCCGTGGCGCGACGAGCTCCGCCTGCGTGCCGGCGATGTTGCCCGCGACGTGGGCGGCAGCTTTAGCGTGGAGCTCGAGTACCAGCTCATGTGCGGTGTGACGCTCGATCACGCGCTCGAGCTGGCTGTCGCCGCCGCTGCCGAGCGCGCCGAGACGTATCGCGTGTTCGAAGACTGCGTGGTCGGCGAGTTCGAGGATCTTGACGCCGTTGTCGCGACCGGCGATGATGCCGCGTTTGACGAGATGGAATAGGAGATTCGCATGTACGTGTACGACAGCGACGGTGCCGTCGTTGAGCTGGGCGATGTGATCAACGCGGGCGGCGAGGGCGAGGTGCGCGCCGTTGTGGGCGATGGCGCCACGGTGGCCAAGCTCTATCGTGAACCCACGCCCGAGCGCCGCGCCAAGATTCAAAACATGGTCGCGCTTCACGACAAGATTATGGCCGTGCAAGCCGGCGTGCTTCGCGCCGTGTGCTGGCCCCGCCAGGCGCTCTATGCCGATTCCGAAGCGGCGGAGTTCATCGGCTTTTTGATGCGCCGTGCGCCCGTGGGCAGCGTGGCGGCAAGCGAGCTCTACCGCTATCCGCGGGCTGCCACGGGTCTGTCGGCGCTGACCTGCGTCGATGCGCTGATCGCCCTGACGCGCGTGCTCGATGCTCTGCACCATACGGTGGTGAACGGGCATGCGCTGGTGGTGGGCGACCTTTCGGGCGACAACGTACTGGTAGCGCCCGACGGTAGCGTGCATCTGATTGACGCCGATACCTTTTACGTGCAGCGCGGCGGTGCGCATCCGTGCGTAGCCTGCGCGCCGGGCGTGGCGGCGCCCGAGCTGATCGCCGCGGCTCACGGTCGTACGTACGCCCAAATGGAGGCCGCGGGCGAGCCCACGTTTACCGTGGCCACCGACCTGTTTGCCCTGGCGGTGCTGGTGTTTCGCATGCTGGGCAACGGCGTCCATCCTTTTGAAGGTGCTGTTGAGCCCGATGCGGAAGGTGAGTATCCGCTGCCGCCCGCGGTCGATTGCCAGGTGCGCGACGGACGCTCGCCCTTTACGGGCACGGCGTCCGGGGTGGGGCTGTTTGCCTGGGCGGTGCCGCTCAATCATGTGCCGCCCTTGCTGCGTGAGGCCTACGATCGCGCGCTGTTTAGCGGGGCCGATGGTGCGAGCCGCCGCGTGACCGATGCCCAGTGGGGCCGCCTGTTGCGTGACTACCGCGCTCACCTGGTCGAATGCGGGCATGGACATGTGTTTCATCGCGGATTTGTAACGGCTGCGGGGGCACCGGCCTGCCCGTACTGTGCTGCCGACCGCCGCGTGGCGCGCATGGCGCAGGCGCCGGCTGCATAGGGGTGTGCGATGTTTGCTGCGTGTGCCGATGGGCTCTTTGGGGCTGGCGCAGGCGTTGCCGAGGGGTTGCGCTGCGGGTGGGCGGCTGCGCGAACGGCGCGCGATGCCTGCACGCCGGCGGTTGCTTCCTGCGTGTATCTGGCTCACCGTCAGGTGCTCAACCAGCGCGAGCGTGGGCTGTACGATTTGATCGATACCGCGCTTGCCCGCCGCGAGCCCTCGGTGGTGCTGCCGGGCGTTGGCAGCTTCGCTCGTGCGGCTGAGCTCTACCACCTGGTGTGCCACGACCGGCCGGGCTACATTTACGTACCATTTGCGGGAGCGACCCCGGGCCGACGTCGGGCGATGTGAGACTCGACTTTGTCTATCGCATGGAGCCCGAGGCCGCGGCCCGTGCGCTGCGCAAGATGGAGCGCCGTGCGACCCGTCTGCTGCGGCGCGTGGACCGCACGGCCCCCGCGGGCGTCATTGCGCTGCAGGTGCATGACCTGCTGCTGCGAGACTTTACCTACACCCATCAGGGGGCGGTGCCCCATGAGATGCCGGATGAGGCGGATGACGCCGACGATTGTCATTTTGCCCACGCCGCGCTGATCGGGCGCAACGCCGTGTGCGACGGCTGGTCGCTCGCGTACAAGTACCTGCTCGATCGCGTGGGCGTGGCGAGCGCGGTGGTGTGGGGCCAGGCGGGCGATGCCGAGAACCCGGCGGGCAATCACGCGTGGAACGTCGTGGATATTGCCGATAAGCTGGGCGGATGCCATCGCTGGTCCCATGTCGATGTGACATGGGACGGCACGTGTTCGGCGCCCGGCGTTGTCTCGCATGGCAACTTTGGGCTGAACGGGCGCCAGGCTGCGGTGACGCATACGGTTGAATCGCCGGGCTTTGATCCGGTTTGCGTGGCGGCGAATTATTACCGCATGCATGGCTTACGAGTGGAGTGCGCGTCGCAGGCGGTTGAGCTGGCGCGCCGTCTGGGGTATCCGAACGCGGGGTTTGAGCTGCAGCTTCCTTACTGCGGGGATGCGGATGCAAATACGCAGTGTCGGGCGGTTGCCAAGCGCCTGAGCCAGGAGTTTCGCGTGCCGGTGCGCACGAGGCTCATCCCGGAGCGCCGGGTGGTCCTGATCTTCCCGTCTCCAAGGGTGTTTAAGATATGAAGGAATTATGCTCTACGAGATTTTCCT
>USDH01000207.1 GCA_900553415.1 uncultured Collinsella sp.
GCCCAAGCCACACGCTAACAGCTTTAAGGAGTCAAAGCTGGTTTAGCCAAAGAAGCGCTTGATCTCGATCTCGGCGTTCTCCAGGCAGTCGGAGCCGTGGATCACGTTGGCGTTGACATCGACAGCGAAGTCGCCGCGAATGGTGCCAGGGGCAGCATCAAGCGGGTTGGTAGCGCCCATAAGGGTGCGCATCTTGGAGACAGCGGAGAGACCGGAAACGACCATCTTGACGACCGGACCGCTCGTCATAAAGTCACAGAGACCGCCAAAGAAGGGCTTGTCGGCCAGATGGGCGTAGTGCTCCTCGACGGTAGCGCGCTCGAGCGTGGTCATCTCCATGTGCTCGATGACAAGGCCGCTGCGCTCAATGCGAGCAACAATCTCGCCGATTTTGCGATCGCGCACCGCGTCGGGCTTAATCATGATGAAGGTCTTCTCGATAGCCATAAGGTAGCCTTTCAAGTAGGTTCGCGCGTGCCCAAGTCCCATTCCGGCACCCGCCTGGACTGCATCGTAACAGAGTTTTAGCTGCAGTTAAACAAAAAGTTGTTTCTTGAAACGCTACAATTTATTAAAGCGCTCCATATGTGTCACTTCTGTTTCGAAGCTCGATTAGAGTACCATCCGACCTCCTATCAACCGCATCGAACAGAGCAGACGGTCGGTTGTCACCTGCGAACGTACCCCCTTCACAACCTGCCCAAAGGTCCTACAGAAGTTCTCGACAAGCCCCTCCCCCATAGCAACAAAATACGGACGCCCACATCAGCAGACGCCCGTAAAGCAAAAAACGATTCCTCAATAAATGGCAAAAACGGCTTCGGCCAAACCCTTACTTTATCCCGTGGCCCATCTCGACGACCTTGGTCAGCGATCCAAACACGCCCTCGTCGGCCACGAGCTGTGCCTCGGCACGCTGCAGCTGCACGGCAACGGCGGCAGGGGCGGTACCGCCCTCGGTCGTACGCGCGGCGACAATTGAGGGGATGTCGAGCGCCTCGGTAATATCGCGTTCAAAGAGCGGGCTTGCCTCCTGGAACACCTCAAATGGCAGGTCCTCAAGATTGCAGCTACGCTTCTCACACATCAGGACCAGATGGCCCACCACGGCATGTGCCTCGCGGAACGGCAGACCACGCTTAGCCAGGTAATCGGCAACATCGGTGGCGGCAAGGTGCCCCACGCCGCACTCGCACGCCATGGCATCCTCGTTGACGGTCCAAGTCGAAATCATACCGGCCATAACGGACAGGCACTGCATGAGCGTATGGGCAGTATCGAGAGCGCCCTCCTTGTCCTCCTGCAAGTCCTTGTTATAAGCAAGCGGCAGGCCCTTCATGGTCACGAGCAGCTGCACCAGGTTGCCATACACACGGCCGCTCTTGCCGCGGATAAGCTCGGCAAAGTCGGGATTCTTCTTCTGCGGCATGATGGACGAGCCGGTGGAGTAGGAGTCGGAAAGCGTGATAAAGCCAAATTCGGAGCTCGACCACAGCACGATCTCCTCGGAAAGACGCGACAGGTGCATGGCCATGACGGAGCCGGCGTAATGCAGATCGAGCAGGAAATCACGGTCGGAAACCGCATCGAGCGAGTTGGGAATCACACCCGCAAAGCCAAGTTCGGCAGCCGTCGTCTGACGATCGAGCGGATAGCTCGTACCGGCAAGCGCGGCAGCGCCCAGCGGGCAGTTGTCGGCGGCATCAAAGGCGGCCTTCAGGCGCGTAAAGTCGCGCGCGAACATCCAAGAATACGCCAGCAGATGATGCGACAGCAGCACGGGCTGAGCGTGCTGCATGTGCGTGTAGCCCGGCAGAATCACCTTGTCGTACTTCTTGGCCGCATCCACCAGCACATGGCGCAGCTCAAGATTGGCCTCCATGAGCTCCTTGGCCAGCGCCTTGACGCCCAGGCGCGTATCGGTCGCCACTTGGTCGTTGCGCGAACGTCCGGTATGCAAGCGCTTACCGGCCTCGCCGATGCGACGCGTCAGCTCGCTCTCGATGGACATATGAATATCTTCGTCGTTGATGTCGAAGGTGAAGTTGCCGGCATCGATATCCTGTTCGATTCCGGTCAGGCCCTTGGCAATCGCCTGCTCGTCCTCGGCACTGATGATGCCCTGGGCCGCCAGCATTTTGGCATGCGCCTTAGAGCCGGCGATATCCTGCCTATAGAGATGTTTGTCGACCGGCAGCGACGCGCCAAACTCCTGCGTGACCTCGGCCACGCCTGCCTCAAAACGACCGCCCCAAAGAGCCATGGAACCGTCCCCTTTCTCCAAATACCAAAACAAGCGCCCAAAGCAATGCGCCATATCGCTAAAGCGATTTTTCAACCGCTAGTTTTACACATTCCCCACCGTGTGCGGAGCCATGTAGCTAATTTGCAAAGAAGTGACGCGCCATGCACTTGGCGCCCAACGTCTCCCTCCGGATGTTGCCCTGCGAACCATCGATCCAGGCCTTCAGGCTCATAGGGACCTCCTCGACCCTTGCAGCATCGAACTCGGGCGCGAGGGCAAGTAAAGCATGCGCGATAGCATTGAACATAATGGATACTCCTCATATATATAGGCGCAGAGCCGCCAAATTGATAGAAGGAGCCCCGCCGGACAACCCCGGCGGGGCTCGGACTCAGCCGCAGACGCGGCATCATATATGCGGGCGGAACGTAGGGGCCACCGATGTTAAGAAGTGTCAGCAAGCATAACGAAAGGTAGGGACCCCGTGCGCCCGTTATGTATCACGCGGATGGGCCGCGCGGATACCGAGGGAAGGAGGCGCTAGGCCTGGGCGGCAGCAGAGCTGGGGCCCTGGACCTTAGCCCACGTCTTGAGCGACAGCGTATCGATCTCGATAAAGCCGGCGCTGGCCTTCTCGTCAAACGTAGTGTCGCGGTCGTAGGTAGCCAGACCGTAGTCGTAGAGGCTGAAGGGGCTCTTGCGGCCGACGACATGGCAGTTGCCCTTAAAGAACTTCAGACGGACGGTGCCGGTCACGAATTTCTGGGTGTCGGCCATAAAGGCATCGAGCGCGTTTTTGAGCGGGCTGTACCACTGGCCGTTGTACACGGCGGTGGCCCAATCCTGCTCGAGCTTAATCTTGGTCTTGAG
>USDH01000208.1 GCA_900553415.1 uncultured Collinsella sp.
AAAGCCGTCAAGGCCGTACGCTGGATCTACGCCATCACGGGTGTCTTAGCGCTCATTGCTGGTATCGCGCTGCTTTTTGCACCCGCCAAGTCCCTCGTCTTTTTGACGACCGTCCTGGGCTTCTACTTTGTGATTACGGCAGCCATCAGGCTGTTCACTGCCATTTTTGAGCCACTGCTGCCCACCGGCTGGCGCGTGACGAGCATCATCTCCAACCTACTCATTATCTTGGGCGGCGTCATAATCCTGCGCAACCAGGCCTTCTCGACCGCGACGCTTACCACGATGGTGGTTATCGTGGCCGGCTTTGGCTGGATTGTCGAAGGTGTCATGTCCATTCTGGAGTCCGAGCTTTCGTCCAACCGCGCCCTCGCCATCCTGAGCGGCGCACTTTCCATCATCGCCGGCATGTTCGTGTTTATCTATCCGCTGTGGTCGGCCAAGATGCTCGTCATCTTTAGCGGCGCCGCGCTGCTGGTGTTTGGCGTAACGCTGATTGTTCGTGCTATTCAATTTGGCAAACTGGTGCACTAGATGCCGCGAACGCTCTTTATTGATGCAGACGCCTGCCCGGTCACGCGCGAGTCGATTGACTGCGCGCGGCGGGCGGGCGTCGCCGTTGTTATCGCCGGCAACAGCACACAAAACCTGGAACGGCACATTCGCCGCGATGACCCGCGCGATGCCGAACACGCGCGACGCGGCTTTTGGGTCACGACGCTCGATGTGAGCGTGGGCGCCGACAGCGCCGACTTTGCCATTGTCGAACGCCTGCAGGCGGGCGACGTGGTCGTGACGCAGGACATTGGCTTGGCGAGCATGGTGCTCGGGCGCGATGCCGCCGCCATCGGTGTGCGCGGGCGCGTCTACGACAAAGCGACCATCGACATGCAGTTGTTTATTCGCCACGAGGAAAAGAAGGTACGCCGCGCCGGCGGACGCACTCGCGGACCGGCGGCATTTACCAGCGAAGACCGCGCCCGCTTTAAACGCAACCTCACCGAGCTGCTACACTAACCAAGGTAGATTTTTGGGACATGCCTAAAAATCTACCTTTTTGTTTTGGCAGCGGGGAATGCCCTGGTCACAGGGGTAAATCGTAAGACATGTCCCAATAATCTACTTAAAGGCCAACGGCGGAAAGGATAAGGCCCCAGCCCGCGCCGATGACATACATCATGATCAGAAACACAGCGTTTTCGCGGGCGCTGCGGTTGGTGCGGAACAGCACCAGGTAGCCCACGCCAGCGGAGATAAGCGTGCCAGCGAGCATCGGCGCCAATTGCAGCGCACCTTCCAGATATAGTTGCGTAATGACCACGCTCGCCGAGCAGTTGGGAATCAGGCCGACAAGCGCCGAGCCCAAGACGGCGAGCGTCTCGTTGCCACGCAGGAACTGCTCGATCGCGGACTCGCCGAAGGTCTCGAGCACGGCGACCAGGACCAGCGTCACCAGGAAAATAAAAACCGAAACCTGCACAGTGTGAGAGATGGCACTGCGGATAATCGACAGAACGGGCGCGCCCTCGTGGGAGTGGTCGTGGCTGTGGCCGTGGTGGTGCTCATGCTCGCCCGTGTGACCGTGATCATAGCTGTGTCCGTGGTCGCGCTCGTGTTCATCTTCATCATCGCAACCGCAATGGTCGCGCTCGCACAACTCGTGGATGTGGTCGGCGCTCACGCCCGCCTCGGCCACCTCGTCGATGATGTCACCGCCGCTGTGGTCGTCATGCGCGCAGTTAACGTGCGCCGGATTGACAGTGGTCCCCAACACGGTACGACGAATCGCCGCATGCGCGCGGGCGTTGCGACGCAGACCGCGAATGGCGG
Source organism: uncultured Collinsella sp. (assembly GCA_900553415.1). Lineage (GTDB taxonomy): Bacteria > Actinomycetota > Coriobacteriia > Coriobacteriales > Coriobacteriaceae > Collinsella. Next base: position 1,831 of record USDH01000208.1, read on the forward strand.
CATCTACGATAAAGCCCGTGACCAGTGCGATAAGCGCCTTCGAAGCCAAAAGCATCGCCATAGTCTGCACGGGAACCTGCTCGGCAAGTAGCAGCGGCAGCATCTCGTCGGAGGTCGAGAGGAACACGGCGACCAGCGTGCCCAGTGTCACGACACGGCCGGCGTACAGCGTTGCTGCCATGGCCGAAAATCCGCACTGTGGCACCATGCCCAGCAGCGAGCCAACCACGGGACCTGCGGCGCCGGCGCGCTTGATGGCCCCGTTAACGCGGTCGCCCGCGACGTGCTCCAAGGTCTCGAGGGCCAGATACGTCACCAACAAAAACGGCACCAGCGACAGCGTGTCCTTGCCGGCGTCGAGCAGAATATCAATCAGCAATTCCATGACGGATGGAACCTTTCGTGTCTTTCGGCAGCATTGTAAAAGTCCTAGCGGTCAACTAGGGTATTGTAGTTGTCCCGGGCGCGGTGCCAATAGTTGCCCATGGTAAACTATCATCTCGCCACAACTCAGTAACCCCGAGCCGCGCGACGCGGCCCGTCCAAGGAGCAGCCTATGAACGTTTCGCAAGCACTCGAATACGAGCGCCAGCCGTTTATTCCCATGTTTATCTATGGCGACCACGGCGCCATGGAGTCCGAACGCCAGAAGGGCGAAGAGGCCCTCAAGGTGCTCGAGACCGAGTATTTTACTGCCGAGGACGACCCCGGCTTCGACTTTGCCACCGTGCGCGACCTGGCCGACCGCAACCGCGACCTTTGCGACCAGATTGGCGAGGCACGCCTGCGCAATGTGACGCCCGCGACGCTCTCGCGCGGCCTGTCCGACGCCGACACCTGCGCCGCCATCGGCAAAATGCAAAAGCGCACCGCCGCGTCGGTCATGCGCGAAATCCGCGGCGACCGCGACGCGCTCGGCGTGGCCTACGCCCGTAAGCCCATCCAGGGCACCGTGCTCGGTATCGACATCGAGACCACCGGCCGTGCACCCGAACGCGGTTATATCATCAACGTCGGCTGGGAGATCATGGAACTCACCAGCGACGCCGTCCCGCACGACGCCGAGGCACACTACTGCGGCCTGCCCGACATCTACCGCGGCGAAGATGTGCCGCTGTCGAATATCCACCACATCACCTGGGACGACATCGACGGCAAGAAGCCGTTCCGCGAGAACAAGGAGCTGCAGAAGCAGCTGCTCAAGCTCATGAAGAAGTACCCGTACATGGCACACAACGCCGCGTTTGAGGACAGCTGGTTCAAGATTCAC
>USDH01000209.1 GCA_900553415.1 uncultured Collinsella sp.
CAAGCAACTGAGTCGCCGGGTATCCATGCAAACCACCGTCAGCCGTGCGGACGTGGTAGCGGTATTGATCTCCACCGTCGAGAACCTGCTCGCCATCACCAAGCTCGAGGGCGGCGGCATGCATCTGTCGACCACACTCGAGCTCATGGACGATATCGTCGAGGAGGCATTGCGCCACGTAAACCCGGCCGTGCGCGAGCACGACCTTAAGGTGGTGGCGTGCGATGAGCCGGCGCTCGTCAACGTCGATGCACGCCTGATGGTGCAGCTGGTGGTCAATCTGGTGAACAACGCCATCACCTATACGCCTGCGGGTTCGCATATCGTAATCTCGATTGGCGTCCATGATGGATGTGTGGCGTGCTCGGTTGCCGATGACGGCCCGGGCATTGCGCCCGAGGACCGCGAGCGAATCTTTGAGTCGTTCTACACCGCCAACCATGGCCTGGCCGACAGCTGCCGCAGTGTGGGCTTGGGGCTTTCGCTTTGCCGCTCCATTGCGCTGGCACATGGCGGTAGCATAGGGGTTGCCGCGGCGGCCCCGCACGGCTCGGTCTTTACGATTGAGCTTCCCGCCGCCGACGTTTCGTTTGATAAGGAGTAGCGCTGTGCCGAACTCTGCCGTAAAACCGCTCATCTTGGTCGTTGAGGACGACCCCGCCGTTCGCAATCTTATTGTTGCCGCGCTCGAGGCGCACGGCTTGCGTCATATGGCCGTGGAGACCGCCCATGCTGCCATCGCCGCCGCCTCGTCGCAGGCGCCGAGCATTGTGCTGCTCGATCTGGGCCTGCCCGATATGGACGGCGTCAAGGTGGTGGAGTCGGTGCGCGCATGGTCGGGCATGCCGATTATCGTGGTCTCGGCACGCAGCGAGGATGCGGACAAGATCCGCGCGCTCGATGCCGGCGCCGACGACTATCTGACCAAGCCGTTTTCGGTCGAGGAGCTGCTCGCGCGCATTCGCACGACGCTCAGACGCCTTTCGTATGCACAGACGGGCGGCGTTGCCTCCGAGGGCTCGTTCGATACCGGTGAGCTGCATATCGATTTTGATGCCGGCATCGCCACGATGGATGGCGAGGAACTGCATCTGACGCCGATCGAGTATAAGCTCCTGTGCCTGCTGGCGCATAACGCCGACAAGGTGCTCACGCACCAGTTTATTTTGCACGAGATTTGGGGCACGGCGACCAAGAGCGACCTGGCGAGCCTGCGTGTCTTTATGGGCACGTTGCGTAAGAAGATCGAGTCCGACCCCGCGCATCCGCGCTATATCCAGACGCACGTGGGTATTGGTTACCGATTGGTCATCCAGGGATAGGTCGGCATCCGCCATCCCAATATGAGTTGCGGTGAAATACGGTCTAAATTTGCCTAATTCCAGGCAAAACAGTCCGTACTCCACCGCAACTTTGTTATTTGCCCTTGGGCTTGCTGGCGTAGAACTTCTTCTTTTTGGACTTGCCGGCAGGGGAGGGTTTGCCGGCAAAGTTGGATTTGCCGTTGCCGGCCTGCGCGTGCGTGGGTACTGCCGCACGGGGCCTGCGGGCCTCGGGGTTACGCAGTTCCTCGACGCGCTCGGCAATTTCCTCGGCGCTAAAGCCGACCTCGGCCATGGCGTCCTCGATGGTCAGGCGGCGCACGATATAGCAATGATGCACCTTCTGGTTGCGTGCGAAATCCTCGGGGATGGTCTGCGCCGTAATGTCCTGTAGCACCACGCCCGCACGCGCGAGCTTGCGCGTCTCGGGGCGGAAGCCACGCAGGTTGCAGCTAAAGATGGCGTGGCCGCCCTGTGCGAGCAGGCGCGATACGCCGGCCAAAAGCTCAACATGGTCGCGCTGGACATCCCAGGTGCGGCGGCCCATCTTGGACGAGTTCGAAAACGTGGGCGGATCGACAAAGATCAGGTCCCAGCGGTTGCGCGTCTGGCGCTGGTCGCGAATCCAGGCGAGCACGTCATCGCGCACAAAGTGATGCTGCGGGCCAACAAAGCCGTTCTGGCGCATGTTGCGCTCGGCCCAGTCCAGGTAGGTGTTGGAAAGGTCGACCGTCACGGTCTCTTCGACGCCGCCATCGGCCGCGTAGCAGGTGGCAGTGCCGGTGTAGGCAAACAGGTTGAGGAAGCGGCGCGCCTGCTTGGCGTGCTCGCGCACCAGGTTGCGGGTGACGCGGTGATCCAGGAAGATGCCAACGTCCAGGTAGTCATCAAAGTTGACGGCAAAGGTGAGTCCACCCTCTTCGATGAGCGGCAGGCGACGGCGCGCGATGTTGGTGCGCTCGCCCGATCCGCCCTTGCCGGCGCCCTGCTTGCCGTACTGCGAGCCGCCGCGCGAACGCATGCGGGCCTTGGCGTGCACGTGCTCGGCCGGAACATCCAGGATGCGCGGCGCGATGGCCAAGATGTCGAGCATGCGGGCTTGGGCCAGCGCGGGATCGATGGTCTTGGGCGCGGCGTATTCGGCGATGACGAGCCAGCGGCCCGGCGTCTGCGGGCAACCCTCGTACAGGTCGATGGCGGCGGAGTAATCGGGCAGGTCGGCATCGTAGACGCGGTAGCAGCTCACGCCCTCGCGCTTGGCCCACTTGCGACGCAGGCGGGCATTCTTGCGCAGGCGGTTGGCGAACTGCTCCGACTCGGGGATGAGCACGGGCAGCGGCTTGCCGTCGCCCAGGTCGAGCGTGGCGGCAGGTTCGGACGTGGGGGCGTCGGCGGCTTCGTCTTGAGCGTCTGCGGTCTGCTCCTCGGCATCCGCGCTGGCCGCAGCCTCAAACGCTGCGGCGGCGTGGTCGAGCGAGGGCCAAACCTCAATAGCCGCCTCCTCGTTATTGGGCATGACGGCGATGGAGCGCGCGGGCTCGGCATGGAGCGCGCGGGCCATAAGGCCATCGCGGGTGAGCGCGGCGACCGGTGCCGAAGCGAGTTCGGGCGCGCGGCGCAGCTCGCCGACCAGCGTCATGGCGTCGTGCATGAGCGAAAGCGGTGTCTCGGTCGTATCCGCGACCACGGCGGCACCGGCGACGGCGCCCGCATGGTCCAGCACGGTGGCGGGCTTGGCGGCACAAAAGTCGACAAAACGCTTGTAGCCGGCGCAC
>USDH01000210.1 GCA_900553415.1 uncultured Collinsella sp.
GGCCTTGGCCTGAGCAACGGCGTTGTCCGCTGCGTTGGTGGCGCCATCAGCCTGATCAGCACCGAAAATAAAGGCGGAGACAGTAATCTCAGGCTTAACGCCATCACCCGAGACAACGTCATCGCTCTTCATTGCACCGGGGATCATCACCTGGCTAAAGAGCTCGCCAGTGTAGACATCCTTAGCTGCTTCCTTGGCACCCAAGGCGACGGGACCGTTCTCGGCACCCTTAGCGTACATGAACAGACCGCTTACGTACTGTCCCTCGGTGCCGTTCGTCGTCACCTGTTCAGCAGAAACCGGCTTCCAGTTCGCGTTGAGCGTAAAGTAAGGAGTGCTCGCAAGACCTGCACTATTCTTGACCACGGCGTTCTTTACATAGATGAACACAAAAGCGTCATCGGAACCGTTTTTAATACCAACGTTCGGGTTCTTGCCCATCGGAGAGCCCGGAATCATCTTGTGCTCCGCGCTGGGGTCCCACTTGGTCTCGAACAGATAGGCACCGCCACCAGCCTCCGTGCCAGGCTGCTCGGGGTTTTCCGGATCAGGCTTCTTATCGGGAGCCTCGATTTTTCCAATCGTAAACACGTTGTGCAGGTCGGCAGTAGCCGTCAGCCATGCATAGGTACCCACGCCGGCAGCCAGCACCAACAGCAACAGGGCGGCAATGATGCCGTAGCGCTTTTTCTTCTTGTTTTCCATCGTTCTCTTCCTTTCGAGAATCGTTTTCCCCGGCAACGGCCCCTACCGCCGCCGACGCTTTTCCCTGCCGCTATGAACGCCGCTCCCTCGCATGCACGCGGGTATGCTTGCCCGCAGGCTCGTCGGGAACCATCCGATCGAGCACAATCGACGCCGCGGCCAGCAGCGCCAGAACGGCCACCACAACAAGCAAACCGGGCATCGTCGTGCAATATGCGTTAACGAAGCCCAGGTAAGGGACACAAAAAGAAACAGTGCCGATAACACTCGAAAAAGGCGTCTGCTCGGCATCGTGCATGATGCTTCCGTCTGCATTTTTGTTCGCAATTCCCTGCGTGCCGATCATCTGCGCGGCAGGGTCGATCTCGTACACCTGGTGCGTCACCACGGCGCCGTCCGATCGGTAAAAGGTTGCATTGTCGCCCACGGTAATATCCGTTGGCTCAACCTGGCGGACAAACACCATGGAGCCAACGGGAAGATCGGGTTCCATAGAGCCCGAGAGCACAGCAAAGGGCATGTATCCAAATGCACGAGGAACAAAAGAAACAACGGCAAGGGCTATGACAAGCGCGAACGCCAAGCTACTCAAAAGTGCAATAAATCGTTTGAGTCCACGCGCCGTCAAAGTGATAATTCATCCCCCTTGAGGACCTATTCGACCCATCCAAAGGTCAGCAAGTTTCAACAGGAACCGCAAGGCGCTTGAAAAGTGAGTCCGAAATAAGCCAATTTGGAATCTTTTCGTAATAAAAACATAGCGATGTGCTACACATTTTTCAATGTTTTGTCGCTAAATGCTACTAATTTTGGCGTAAGTGGTCATTTATCCCCAAATTGGTCTGCTTTATCCAATATCTGTGACTAACCCCCTACGCAACTTCCCCATAGAGGGATTATTTTGTGCGAAACTAAAATAATGGTACCCCCCCCCACATTAAAACAAATTGCTGGAAGTGTCCTTTATTTCCGACCCCTTTTACTGGAGTTTTATGACAGCCCCATCTAGTTCGCAGCCCATAACCCTCTGAAAACCGTGTCCCAGAATTCCCGTCCGGAGTGGGATGCGGCTTCCGCTTGTGCCCCCGTTGGGAAGCCGTATCCCGCTTCGATCACAAATTCCGGGTCGCACTTTCCGCCAAGACCCTCAACCGGAAACTTCATCCCATTTCTCGACCGAATGCTGGGATGTAGTTTCCACAGAGCCCTTCACCGGGAAACCGCATCCCATTCCAAAGGCAAATTCCGGGACGCAGCTTCCGCAACTCCACCCATCCGGAAATCCCATCCCACTCCGCACACATCCGGGCATAGAGCAATCAGCTTATTAGGCCTTCCATCAATAAAGGGGCGCCCTCGTGTCACGAAAAAAGCCTCGAGAACTTCGAGGCTTTCACATTTGTATTGTTTTGCACGAAGGACCACGAACGGCGAAGCTACTCTCCCAGCACGGCCTTTTTGGCGGCTGTAGCCATGTTATCCAGATCTTCCTTGGTGGGGTGATCCTTTGCGGCAACCCAGTTGTCGAGAAGCATCTTAGCGCGGGCGTTGTCGGGATCTTGCTCGAGCATGGCCTCGTAGCGCTGCTTGACCGCAGGGCCCATCTTGCCCTGGCACATCGCCCAGCCCGCAAGCTCGGCATCATTGGCCAAATTGGAGGTCACGCGATCGATAATCTGCTGGTAATAGCTCTGATCGGCGCCAAAGCCGCAGGTGCCAAACAGGAACACGCGCTTGCCGTGCAAGGCGGAGAGCAACGCCGCGACCGAAGGCGTGCACGCGCCCTTGTCGCACCAAAAACCGACGAGCACCATGTCGGCCGCGCAGGCGCCCTGCGCCTCGAGCGCAACCTGATCTGCATCCGCATCGTCGCTCAACGCCGCGGCGTGGACAAACTCAACGCCCGCAGCCTGCAGAGCGCGCTTAATCGCGCCCGAAACCATCCTGGTATTACCGCTCTTGCTGTTAACCACCAAAGAGCACGTCATAGTCACGTTGCCTCGTTTCCCCCAAAACTAAAGCCACTAATGCAATTTATTAGATGAATATCTTAGTACTAACGACGCAGATGTAAACCATCTGCCGTTAATCGGCAGCCCCTACTGGGCCCTACTGGGCAAACTGGCTACGATAAAGCTCGGCATAGAAGCCGTCTGCCGCCAGCAGCTCGTCGTGCGTGCCGCGCTCGATAATCTGGCCGTCGCGCATGACCAGAATGCAGTCGGCGTTGCGGATCGTCGACAGGCGGTGCGCCACCACAAAGCTTGTGCGACCGGCCATGAGCTCGTCGAATGCCGCCTGCACCTGCAGCTCGGTGCGCGTGTCAATACTCGAAGTCGCCTCGTCCAGCAGCAAAATCGCCGGGTCGGTGAGCATGACGCGTGC
>USDH01000211.1 GCA_900553415.1 uncultured Collinsella sp.
GAATGGGCGTCCGATAACACTTCCCGTGAAATCGTCGAGGCATTGCTCGGCGGCATGAGCCTGGATGCCAAGGTCGGCTCCTTGTCCGGCGGCCAGCGTCGCCGCGCCGATTTGGCCCGACTGCTGCTCAAGGATTGGGATATTCTTGCACTTGACGAGCCCACCAACCATCTCGACGTGGTCACTATCCACTGGCTTGCCGAACATTTGAAGAACCGCTGGTCCAAAGGCCAGGGCGCTCTGTTGCTCGTGACCCACGATCGCTGGTTCTTGGACGAGGTCTGCACCAGCATGTGGGAGGTTCACGACGGCCAGGTCGATCCCTTCGAGGGCGGCTACTCGGCATATATCCTGCAGCGCGTGGAGCGCGACCGCATGGCCGCCGTTACCGAGGAGCGCCGTCGCAACATGGCGCGCAAGGAGCTCGCGTGGCTGAGCCGCGGCGCCCAGGCGCGTTCCACCAAGCCCAAGTTTCGCGTTGAGGCTGCTCGCGAGCTGATCGCCGACGTGCCGCCCGTGCGTGACGAGCTGGAGCTCAAGCGCCTTGCCGTGAGCCGCCTAGGCAAGCAAGTCATCGATGTCATCGACGTGGATGCCGGCTATGCGGATACCGATGGTGCGCCCAAGCAGGTGCTCACCGATGTGACCTGGCTCATCGGCGCGGGCGACCGCTATGGTCTTTTGGGCGAGAACGGCGCCGGCAAGTCGACCTTGCTCGACGTGATCCAGGGCAAGATTGAGCCCACGCGCGGCCGTGTGAAGATTGGCCAGACGGTGCGCTTTGGCGTTCTGTCGCAGCAGCTCGAGGAACTCGAGCCCTACATGGGTGACACGATCCGCGAGGTGCTCGGCAACTATAAGAAGTACTACGTCATCGACGGCAAGGAGACTTCGCCCGAGAAACTTTGCGAGCGCCTGGGCTTTACGACACAGCAGCTCTGGAGTCGCATCGGCGATCTTTCGGGCGGCCAGCGCCGTCGCCTGTCGCTGCTGCTGACGATCCTGGACGAGCCCAACGTGCTTATCCTGGACGAGCCCGGCAACGACCTGGATACCGATATGCTGGCGATTGTCGAGGACCTGCTCGACGGCTGGCCCGGCACGCTGATTCTGGTGACGCACGACCGCTTTTTGATGGAGCGCGTGACTGACCAGCAGTGGGCGCTGCTCGATGGCCATCTGACGCATATGCCTGGCGGCGTCGACCAGTACCTGCGCCTGTGCAACGCCACCGCCGAGGGCGAGCCCGTGGGTGCACCGAGCGCCAAGACCGGTACGTTCGACACCGGTGCCGCGGCGGCTGCGGCCGAAAAGCCCAAGTCGAGCGGCCAGCCCAATGGCCTTTCCAACGCCGAACGCCAGAAGCTTCGCCGCGAGGTGAGCTCGCTCGAGCGCAAAATGGAGACGCAGCGCGCCCGCGTGGAGGAGGCCGAGGCCGCGATGGCTCAGGTCGACCCCACCAACTACACGGCGCTGGGCGAGCAGCAGACAAAGATCGACGAGGCCCACGCCGCCATGGACGAGTTGGAGATGGCGTGGCTCGAGGCGAGCGAGAGGCTCGAGGGCGAGGAGTAGGCGAGGATGATCAAGGCCGCGTTTTTCGATATCGACGGCACGTTGCTGAGCTTTAAGACCCATCGGATTCCGGCGTCGGCGCAGCAGGTGCTCGACAGCTTTCATGAGCAGGGGATTGCGTGCGTGATCGCCACGGGTCGCCCGACCTATCAGATGCCCGATTGGCTGTTCGAATTGGGTTGGGATGCGTACATTACGCTTTCGGGCCAGCACTGTTTTGATGCCGAGGGCGTTTACCGTAGCTGCCCGATCGATCCGGACGACGTTGCGGTGATCGTGGACCAGGTGGCGCAGGGACGCTACGACTCGCTGTGTATGCAGGGCGAGAACTCGTTTGTGAACCGCCTGTCCGAGCGCGTGGTGACGGCCGGCAACAACGCGGGGATCGTCTACCACGAGGAACCGTTTGAGCGCGCCTTTGACGCACCGGTCTACCAGTTCTGCGCCTTTGTGGACCCGGCCGACGAGCATATCGTGACCGATGCGGTGTCGCATTCGCTCACTACGCGCTGGTGCGATCTGTTCTGCGACATTATTCCGGCAAACGGCGGCAAGGACCTGGGTGTGGCGGCGACGCTGGAGCGCCTGGGCATCGACGCGAGCGAGGCGATTGCCTTTGGCGACGGCGAGAACGACCTGTCGATGTTCTCGGCCGTGGGCACAAGTGTGGCAATGGGCAACGCGCAGGCGACCGTGAAGGCCGCAGCGACCTACGTGACGACCGCCGTAGACGACGACGGCATTTACAACGCCGCCAAGCACTTTGGGCTACTGTAGCTGCGGCCGGCACTTAGGGACGTTCCTTTTCTGCCGGCAGCTGGGGACACTCCTTGCGGGGCGTTCCCATTTTGTTTTCGTCCCGCATGTTTTGTGAAACACGGCTAACTTTTAGGCAAAGTAGTAAGACATGGGCAACTTTTGCGGTAAAGTAAATCAAGCAAAAGTATCCAAAGGCTAACTAGAAGCCATCGCGAAAGGCGGCCCATGGCCCTACGTGAATCCGGAGAAGACTATCTCGAATCGATCTACGTTCTGTCGCAGCGCCAAGGCACGGTGCGCTCAATCGACGTCGCCGAATACCTGGGCGTGACCAAGGCGAGCGTTTCCAAGGCCATGGCGACGCTGGAAAGCAACGGCTATGTCGAAATGGGCAAGCGTGACGTTCATCTGACGGAGCGTGGTCTGGAGGTCGCTCGCCAAATGTGGGAGCGCCACTGCTTTTTTGTGGGGCTGCTCGAGGACGCAGGCGTTTCGGCAGAGGTTGCCTCGCAAGAGGGCTGCCACATGGAGCACTGCCTAAGCGAGGAAAGCTTTGAGAAGCTAAGGGCAATGCTGGGCCGGGACGGCGACCGGGATCAGTAACCCCATCAACCAAGTCTAACTCAGCCAAGGAACCCCGCCAGCAAGCGATGCCCAAGAACCACCGGCGATGTTGCCGCAGGTCCCGGCAGGGATGTCCCCTCCAAAACATTCCGCAGGCAAG
>USDH01000212.1 GCA_900553415.1 uncultured Collinsella sp.
AGGTTATGGACACGTGCGCCACGTACCTCGATAGCACTTGGTTGTTGCGACACCGTCATCGCTCCCTTTCCTGTTGATCGAATGTGACAAAGGAACTGTCCCTTTGTCACATTCGGTTATAGGTAGCGGCCGGTAATGCTCTTGGAGCAGGCCGTGATGTCGCCCGGCGTACCGGTGCAGACGATTTGCCCGCCCGCGTCGCCACCGCCCGGGCCCATGTCGATCACGTAATCGGCGTTACGGATAAGGTCGAGGTCGTGCTCGATCACGATAACCGTGGCGCCCTTGGCAACAAGGCCATCAAACACACTCAGCAACACCTGAACATCGAGCGGATGCAGGCCAATCGTGGGCTCGTCGAATACGAATACGGCATCGTCCTGCACGCGGCCCATCTCGCTCGCAAGCTTAAGGCGCTGCGCCTCGCCGCCCGAAAGCGCCGGCGTGGGCTCACCAAGCGTGAGATAACCCAAGCCCAGGTCGTGCAAGGTCTGTAAACGCACCTGAACCTTCTTGAGTCCGACGGTCGCGTCGAGGGCCTCATCCACGCTCATATCCATAAGTTGCGGCAACGTAAGCAGGCTGCCGTCCTTGCCCTCGCGATGAATATGCGAGGCCGCGTCTGCATAACGCGAGCCATGACATGTAGGACAGACAATCTCGACATCGGGCAAAAACTGCACGTCAAGCGATATCGAGCCCGTGCCATCGCACGTAGGGCAACGCAAGGCGCCAGTGTTGTAGCTAAAGGCACTCGCCTTATACCCCGCCGCCTTGGCCTCGGGCGTGCGGGCGAAGGCACGGCGCAGCTCATCATGGATGTCGGCATAGGTCGCCACCGTCGAGCGTACGTTGGCACCGATGGGCGTGGCGTCAATCAGGTTGGCGCGCGCGATGCCCTCGGCATCGACCCAACGCACGTGCCTGGGCAGGCGCTCGCCGGCCGCTTGCGCCTTGAGCGCCGGGATGAGCGTTTCGAGCACCAGTGTCGTCTTGCCCGAACCCGAAACGCCCGTCACCGCGACAAGGCGGCCGCGCGGGATATCGACTTCGAGTGGTTTGACGGTATGGATGGCATCGGTCGCCATGCGGATATGGCCTAGGTCGAACAGTTCGTCGTCAGCCACCTGCGAGCGCAGGCGCTTGGGGTCCGAGCGCAAGAACGGCGCGATGCGGCTACCCTGCGATTGTTCGACCTCGTCCACCGAACCGGCGGCGATTACATGACCGCCGCCCGCTCCGGCAACGGGGCCCATCTCGACCAGATAGTCGGCTTCTGCCAGTACGCGCGTGTCGTGGTCGACAACAACCACGGTGTTGCCGTCGTCCACCAGGTCGCGCATCACGCCCACCAGGCCATCGACATTGGCAGGATGCAAGCCAATCGAAGGCTCGTCCAGCACATACAGCACACCCGTCGATCGGTTGCGCACCACGCGGGCAAGCTGCACGCGCTGGCGCTCACCCGTGGAGAGTGTGGCGCCGGCGCGGTCGAGCGAAAGGTAATCGAGGCCCAGGTCGACCAGGCGGCGAGCCGTACTCAAAAACGAATCGCAGATGTCCGTCGCCATGGGCCGCATCTCGATCGGCAAGGATGCGGGCACCCCGCGCACCCACTCAATCACCTCGCCCAGCGTCATGGCCGCCGCCTGCGCCAGATTGATACCGCGCACCTGGGGCTGGCGCGCGGCCTCGGCAAGACGCGTGCCTCCGCAGTCACGACACGGCCCTTCGCGCAAAAAGCGTGCAACGCGCTTGAGTCCCTTATCGTCCTTAACCTTGGCGAGCGCGTTTTCGACGGTATAGACGGCGTTGTAATAGGTAAAGTCGAGCGGCGTGGCGCCCTCGCCGTTTTTGGGAACGTAGAGAATGTGCTTCTTAACCGCCGGGCCATGGAACACGATATCGCGCTCGGCGGGCGTGAGCTGGTTAAACGGAACGTCGGTGCGCACGCCCATCTCGCCGGCCACCTGCTTCATCAGATCCCACATCAGCGTGCCCCAGGGAAGCACCGCACCCTCGTTGATGGTCTTTGACTCGTCGGGCACCAGGCTCGCCTCGTCCACCTCGCGCATGACGCCGGTGCCGCCGCAGGTAGGACACGCGCCGCCGCTGTTAAAGGCGAGATCCTCGGCACTCGGCGCGTAGAACTCGCGGCCGCATGCGGGGCACGCGAGCGACAGGCCCGCGGCCACGTTAAGGCTCGGCTCCACACGCGCCCCGCAATGCGGGCACACGTGATGGGCGCAGCGGCTAAAGAGCAGACGCAGACTGTTGTTGAGCTCGGTCATGGTGCCAAAAGTCGAGCGCACGCCCGGTACACTGGGGCGCTGATGCAATGCGAGTGCCGCCGGCACGTGCAGCACCTCGTCCACTTGGGCGTGTTCCGCCTGCGTCAGGCGACGGCGGGTATAGGTGCTGAGCGCCTCCAGGTAACGACGCGAGCCCTCGGCATAGAGCACCCCCAACGCCAGCGAGCTCTTGCCCGAGCCCGAGACGCCGGCAATACCCACGAGCTTTCCCAGCGGAATATCGATATCGATGTCTTTGAGGTTATGGACGCGCGCACCGCGCACCTCGATAGCACTTGGTTGTTGCGACACCGTCATCGCTCCCCTTCCTGTTAATCGAATGTGACAAAGGAATGTGACAAAGGGACAGTCCCTTTGTCACATCACTCGTGCCATAAAACACGATCGCGAATGTACTTGCCCAGCATAGGCACGCTAAACCGGACGAGACCGTATCCGGCGGCCTCGATGACGCGCTCGCGAATTAAGCTTGCGCGATATTTACTCGCCCAGCTCTGGGTGCGGTCGCAGCGCTCAATGATATCCGCCATGCGCGTCAGCTTGCCCTCGTCAACCGCCATAGCCTCGATAAAGAGGCGCTGTGGGGTACGCAGCCCGTAATACAGAGGCGCGTCAACCGCTTCGTAGAACTCAGAGACGGCATCCGCATGACCAACCTCGACATCGCACCCTTCAATGACCTGCGAGCCACGCCGGACAGCAGACCGCCACATGTAATATCCCACCAGCTGAACCATATA
>USDH01000213.1 GCA_900553415.1 uncultured Collinsella sp.
AAGCCGATCTGGCGACGCAGCAGCTCGGGATCGGGCTCGCGGGTGTCGGGTGCGCTGACTTCGATGCCCGCCGATTCGTCTGCCGCGCTCCAAGGATCGCAGCCTCCGTGCTCCAAAAACAGCAGGCAGGCAGCGGCACTTCCCGTTAGCGCGCGGGGCCGAAACTCGGCATCGTTTGCCATACTGCCGCAAAGCACCTGCTCGGGCGAGGCCGAGCGGCGACGCACCGTAAAGTAGTCGCCCAAAAAGCTCTCGAGTTCATCGCGGGCGCGCTCTGCGGCGGCTCCCGTGCCGGCCTGTGAGAGCACCTCGCTTACCTGCGCGCCCGCGCGATACCAATCGACGTCGATGGCGTAGGCGACCTCGTCACCGAGTGCCTGGGCGCACCATGTGCCAAAGCCGCGGCTGGTCAGGGCATCGAGCTGCTCAAACAGCTCGGCATAGGCATTGTGGGGCGCGGCGCTGGCCATGGGATGTCCTTTCGCGATTACTTAGCTTCGCAGGGTATCAGATGCCGTCCATGATGACGCGCGCGACCGTGAGCGGTGGGCGACATCGTTCAGCTGAAACGCGCAGTGCGGGTGTGCGGTTGCGTCCGGGTAGGCTCGCCGACAAGTTGGGTGAGCGGACGGAGGATGCCATGGATGCCCAAGGTGTGGTGAACAGTGTGTGGGAGCCGTTGTGCCGCGCGGCGCGCGGGTGGATGGATGCCGAGGCCGAGCTGGATCGATTTGCTGCACGCGTGGAGCGCGTGCTTGCTCCACGGCCTGACGCGGCCCGCGCGGCGGGGGACCAGGCCGCCGGCGACCAGACGTTCGCCACGCCGCTGGCGCCGACGCCGTCGCAGCAGACGATGCTGGCGGATGCCGCAGCGGCCGCGATGGCCACGCTGCCGGAAGTTCCCGCGCAAACGCAGCTGCCGTTTGCCGAGCTCATCTACCCCATGCCGGGCACGCGCCACGCGAGCACGCTGGTGTATCGCGCGGGTGGGCGCGTGTTCAAGATTGCACTGGATGCGGCTGCGGCTGCCCGGCTGGCGCGCGAGGCTCGGTTTTTAGCCGGGCCGCTGTTGGGCTACGCGTGTTTTGCCGATGTGTATCGGCTGGGCTCGGTTTGCGATGCGCGTCTTGCGGCCGAGCCGCTCGTGTGCCTGTCCGAGCAATATATTGCGGGCTTGCCAGCCGATGCGTGGGTCGAGCGGCATGCGCAGGGACTTGAGCCGGGGTCGGTGGCGCGCGAGCAGATTGTGGGCGCACTCTATGACCGGCTGCTCGAGGCGCTCGCCATTGTTCATCGCGCCGGGATTATCCATCGCGACATCCACCCGGGAAACATCCTGGTCGACGATGCCGGTGCCGTGCATCTGATCGATTTTGGTTGCGCGATCACACTTGCCGAGGCCGATGCCGCCGCGCGCGAGCCGGCGCTGCGCGAATGCGTGCTCAGCCGCGGCTTTGAGGCACCCGAGGCCCATGTGGGCGGGCCGTATGCGCCCAAAACGAATCTCTATGCCGCTGCTGCCGTGGCGGCGCAGCTTGCCTACGGCACCCGCGACGTTACCGAGTTGCCGCCGACGCCGCTGGGGCATCGCTTGGCCCGCGCGCTGGGATAGGGAGCGGGCGGCGGCGCTCGCTGCCGCGGCCCGCGCCGGGCCCGCGCGTCGCCGCCCACGTTTTCAGCTGAACCGCGCGATGCCCCGGCGCTTCGGCCTCCTGCCACACTGTCGCCAACAAGGCGGGCATCCAGAGCCCGCCACACCAACCGAAAGGATCAATCATGAATCGCTTCGAAAACGTCCCGACCACCATCCTCGGCACCGGATATCTCAACGAGCCGCACATGAGCGTGGTTTCGGTTAACGACTGCTCGTCTTCTGTCGCCGGTGTTATGGCCCAGATGAACCGCGGTCGCGCGCACTTTAAGCAGAAGGTCTGCGAAAACGCTAAGGCCCGCGAGCTAGTGGACATTGCGATGGTCAACGTGGCGAGCGATGTGCAGGTCATGCGCCTGCGCGACGTCGTGTCCGGCGAGGGCGACGGGAGCGATGCCGGGCCTGCCAGCGCTGCCGCCGATGCCCTGTCCGCACCCGACCTGGACGAGGCCGATGCCGCCTTTGTCCCCGTTAAGGACCTGCCCGACATTACGCTCAAAGCCTACGGCCTCACCCGTCTCAACGACGGCATCGTGCGCGCCCTCAACTTGGTGCACGACCACGCCCAGCGCCAGCTGCGCGCAGGCATCAATGTTAAGCGCTCGCTCGTGCTCATCTACACCGATGGGCGCGACGAGCCAGCCGGCAATGTGGACGAAGCTGCCGAGCTTATCGCCAAGATGGTCGCAAAGGACCAGGTAAAGGTGGTGTTCTTGGGCTTTGGCGAATTTGATCGCGCAACGGCCGAGCAGCTCACCAAGAGCTGCGGTGGCTATTTTGAGGCCAACTTTGACGCGAGCGACGGTGTGCCGTTCGACCGTTTCTTCCACTTCATGAGTGAGATCGCGTGCGGCATGAGCCAGCTGGCGCCCGGCACGGCGATCGCCACGTCCGAGACCTTCGACGGCGATGACGACGACATTCGCTTTGTGTGCACCGACGGCGTGACCACGTTCGAGGAGTTCTGCAAGTAGGGCATCTGCCAGCGCATGTATCCCAGCAAGCCCCGGACGCGGTGCCGGACGGACCAGAGCCCGCCGTGCCCGGCTGGTACGGATAGAAAGGACAGCCATGTTGATTCATTACGAGGCCAGCGTGACCGGCCCCAGCCATAAGCTGCAGGGACGCAGCAACCAGGATTGCCATTGCGTGCGCGTAGTGGAGGTGCCTCGTACGGAAGATGCAGTCGATGCGGTTGAGCCGCGCGAGACCCCTGCCGCTCCTGCGCCTGGCCGGGCGATTGTCGCTGCTGTTGCGGACGGCGTCTCGTCCATGATTTTGAGCGGCGAGGGCGCCCATCTGGCAAGTGAGGCTGCGGTCGACGCGGCTGCCGAGGCGTTCGCGCGCGGCGAGCTGGGGCCGGGCGATGCCTCGGCCCTTAAGGGCGTGTTCGAGC